>JADGCO010000091.1:597-16503 GCA_015228935.1 Magnetococcales bacterium
TGCTGGTGATTGGTTCATGATCAGGAATGAAGATTTGTGACATGTTTATGGGAAAAGTTGCTGGTGATTGGTTCATGATCAGGAATGAAGATTTGTGACATGTTTATGGGAAAATATGATGGATGATCGTTGGATATGAAATTGAGGGCCATGATCATCCATTCGGCCACGATGCGTGCTTTTTTTCGGAAAACCTGCAATACGTCCGTCTCTTGGCGCTGAACAACGCGCCAAGAGACGGACCATGGTCCGCCCCCTGGATTTTTTTGCAAACGGCGCAAAAAAATCCAGGGAAAAGGGGGGCGAAGACCTGTCCGGTCACCAGCCCCCTGGACCCTGTTACCGGAATGGCCGAAACGATGATCAAAGCCAAATTGAGGAGGGTGAAACGGATATAAAAAAATACATAATCAAATAATTGTGGGCATTTGGATATCGCACAGGGTTCACTATTCAAGCGTGCATTTTTCCGTCTGACACAATCCATGTAGAGCCATGCTTTCCTGCATGGTCAACAGGGTGAATTGCATCGGGAGTCAAGCTTTGATGTCTGATGAATGGATGTCGGTATGATTTGCCATGCAAAACAGGTCATTGCTGCTGGTAATGCAATCAAAATGACGCAGTTTAAATGAATAAACATCGAAAGGATCGTACCGAAATGCAAACAGTTAACGGTTTTTTTTAGGCAGGGTTAGGGTTGATCCTGCATAAAGCGAACAACCCAAGCGTAACCAGGGAAGGTAACATGAGTAGTTATTGGGAGAATAGTCATGTCAATTTCCATCAACACCAACGTGGGAGCTTTGGCTGCACAGCAAAATTTGGGAGTCTCTTCAGCAAAACTTGCGAGAACCTTTGAAAGATTGTCGTCCGGCTTGCGGGTCAATTCATCCAGAGATGATGCTGCCGGTCTGGCGATTGCCTCGGGGCTGACATCGCAGATCCGCGGGTACAATATGGCCTCGCGGAATGCCAATGACAGCATTTCCCTGCTCCAGGTTGCGGAAGGGTCATTGGATGAAACGTCCAATGCCTTGCAACGGATGAGGGAGCTGGCTGTCCAGGCATCCAATGGTTTGTTGACCACAACAGATCGAGAAAATTTGAATGTGGAGTTTGCACAACTGCGCTCGGAAGTGGAACGCATCGGTTACAACACCAAGTATAACGGGATTTCACTTTTGCAGGGCCAGTACTCCATGCAGATTCAGGTTGGGGCCTTTGAAGGACAAATGGTGTCCATCGGTGTTTTCAGTGCGACGGCATCCTGTCTGTGTTCGGCAAAGGCATCCATTGGTGGTGACGGTTCGGCAGCCATGGCTGCGGTCACCCTGCTGGATGGTGCAATAACCAGTGTAGCCACCATGCGCGCCTCAATCGGTTCCCTGCAGAGCCGATTGGAGTCGGTGGTTGCGACATTGTCAGCCCAGGAACTGAACACCGAATCCGCCCGTTCCAGGATCATGGATGCGGATGTCGCAGGAGAAACATCGGCTTTGACACGCGATTCGATCTTGCAACAGGCTGCGGCATCCATTCTGGCACAGGCCAATCAATCACCCCAGGTGGCCATGACGTTATTGGGGAGATGATCATAAAAGATGATCTGCATGACTGAATGGAAGATCCATTTTTTCGAACTTCCATTCAGTCGCAGCTTCTTTTCAATGAACACGGACATGCAGTTTAGCGGCAGGGTTAGGGTTGGCCCTGCAAAAAGCGAGCAACCCATCAGTAACCAGGGAAGGTAATCAGTGACAAGAACGGGAGAAGAACCATGGCGATTTCCATCAACACCAACATTGGAGCACTGTCAGCACAGAAAAATCTGAGTACTGCTGCCGGAAGACTGTCCCAGTCGTTTGAAAGATTGTCCTCTGGTTTACGGGTCAATTCATCCAGGGACGATGCTGCAGGATTGGCGATTGCTTCCGGGTTGACGCTCCAGATTCGGGGGGCAAACACGGCGTCACGCAATGTCAACGATGTCATCTCGGTCCTTCAGATCGCCGAAGGTGCCCTGGATGAAACCACGAATGCCTTGCAAAGAATGCGGGAGCTGGCCGTCCAGGCGTCGTCCATGACCTTGACGACAACGGATCGCACAAGCCTGAATTCGGAATTTACCCAACTCCTGTCCGAAGTGGATCGGATCGGGAAAAATGTCCAATATAATGGAAGAAATCTCCTGACCGGATCATTCAATGCCGTCCAGATCCAGGTTGGGGTCTACAGTGGGCAGATTGTGTCTGCCACCATTCTGAGTGCCACGGCAACCGGGTTGTGTTCGGCCTTGGCAGGCATCACGGGTGATGGTTCCCAGGCCATGTCGGCCATCACGATTCTGGATAATGCCATCGCCAGCGTGTCCACCATCCGGGCTACCATCGGGTCATTGCAAAACCGGTTTGAATCCGTGGTGGCAACGTTGGCAAACCAGGTGGTCAATACCGAATCTGCCCGTTCCAGAATCATGGATGCAGACATTGCGGTGGAAACCTCAAACCTGACGCGCAATTCCATTCTCCAACAGGCCGCAGCCTCGATTCTGGCCCAGGCAAACCAGGCACCCCAGGTGGCGTTGACACTGCTCGGTGGTCGATAATTCATGACGCCTTGCCTGGCAGCATGATTTGAATAACAGGAATCTGTCACCATGGTCGTCGAACGGTTTTGCAAAGGACCTGAAATGACGGATTTGATGCAGGTGGAGCAGCAGTTCTCATCAGTTTGAATTCGTTGCAGGGAGGGTTTTTGTTCCTGTGCCGAGGATCATGCACCCCTGATGGGGTCGGATTGGATCAGATGGAATGGAATGTCGATATCTCGTTGAAGAAAAAGGAGGCTTCGGGTTGTGCGGAATTCGGATTCCCTGGCCATCGGGAGTCAAGATTGCAGTCTCAGGGGTGATCAGCATTCAATGATGCCGGTATAAGGGAGAAAGACCATGACATGATGATTGTCTTGGAAACCATGCGTTGGGCTGGAATCATGACGAATCCTGCATGAGTCGGTGCAGAAACGACCAGCCAGAACCGGCGGCGTATGGTACAAGTCCAAATAATCCGGTAATCGGAGGATTCGAAATGACCTTCGCCGTTGATAAAAGTTGGGCGGCCATCTTTGCCCAACGACAGATGGGTCGGTCATCCACTTCACAGAAAAAGCCTTTTCGACGCCTGGCGTCGGGAGCGCTGATCCATGAAGAGAGTGAGGATGACTCGGAGTATGACTTCCTGTCTGGAATGAATGTTCGTATTCGGGAGTTGAATCAGGCACTGCGCCATGTCAATGACGGAATTTCCCTGGCCCAGTTGGCCGGAGAAGGTTTGCGGGAAATGGAATCAGCCTTGAGTCAAATCCGCATCATGCTTGATCCCCAGGGGATTCTGGCTGACAAGCGGATGGATCTGGGTGACATCCAAATGAAAATCCGTACACTGATCGAGGAGATCGACCGGATTGCCCAGGAAACACAGGCCGTCGATGGCAGTCTGATTCAGGACAACGCCCGGATACACAGGTTCCAGGCCGGAAAAGAGGGTGCCATCCCGGTACCGGTTGCAGGGACCGGGGTGGGAACCAGGCTTGTCGATTCCGGACCGTTGAAAAAATCGACGGTCGGAATGGATGTGGAAAACATTGCGGGACGGGTGGAAAAAGCCATGAACAATGTGACCGACATCCGCTCGGATTTGCGCAATGTGCTGAACAAGTTTGAATTGGCGGTGGTTGGCATGAACACCATGGCAGAGAACGTGGCCGCCTCACGGGTGCGCAACCTGGATCTGCCGTCTGGAAATCAGGTAACCAGGCAGGTGCGCAATACCGTTCTGCAAGAGGCTGATACAGCCTTACGGGCGCAGGCCAACCATCCGGCGCGTGCCGTGTTGACCCTCCTGAATTAGGGGCAACCGGGCAGGTGATTCAGACGTTTCCCACCACGCCCCGGTGGGGATGGTGGAAAGCCGGATTTGTACAGGGGTGTCACCGAAAAACGGTGATGCCCCTGGCAAATCAGGTCACGAGAAATTCAATCAATCCAAATCCCGATACAACATAAAATGCCACCCCTCTGCCTTCGAAAAGGATGGCCGGTTTGGTCTGTGAGATGCACAAGAGCCGGTGACCATCCTGCTTGATGGCGGCCAGGGTTTGGGGCAGGTCGTTGGTCTGATAGCAGAGGTGATAGATCCGCTCCGTCGAACTTTGTAAAATCTGCTCCAGGGGACCGGTTTCGTCGGCTTTGGCAATGAGTTCCACGGCTGGCATGGCGGGATGCGTCGCCATGCAGAGTCGGACTTTTTGCAGGGGATCGTGAACTTCCGTTCCCAGGGTATAGCCCAGGTCGCGCAAAAATTTTTGGGCCCGTTCCTTTTTGGTCACGGCCAAACCGAAATGGTGGAATGTCAAACCATAGGCGCTCATACCGTCATTGTGTCACTGTTTGGGTAAAATTCCCAGTTCCTGAATTTTTTTGCGCAGGGTGTTGCGATTGATGCCCAGTATCTGGGCCGCCCTGACCTGATTGCCCCGGGTCTCCTGCAAAACCCGTTGCAACAGCGGCTCTTCGACCAGACGCAAAATGAATGCATACAGATTGGCCGGTGGCAAACCGTTCAGGGAGGCAAAAAACCGGTCGAGTTCCCTGTGGATGGCCAGTTGCAAAGGAACTTCCGGAAGATTGGCAGGCGGAAAAGCAGGGGATGCGGCAGCGTGGGGAGGGGTGGGGGATGCGGCAGAGTCTGGAGGCCAGGTCACAGGGGTGGAGGAGGGGAGTGCAGCCGTGTGCAGCGGGGTGGCGGCTTCGAACGTGTTGGCCGGCATATTCGGGTGTTTGGGTTTGGGCAGGTCGAGATGGCCGGGTTGAATCACCTCGTCCGGGACCAGAACCATCAGCCGGTGGATGAGATTTTCCAGTTCGCGCACATTGCCGGGCCAGGAGTGGGCCAGCAGACGATCCAGGGTATCCGGGGCAAGCCGCTTGCGGGAGAGTCCATGTTCCTTTGCCGCCCTGCCCAGAAAATAGTCGGCCAGACGGGGAATGTCTTCCCGACGGGAGCGCAGGGACGGCACATGAATGGGAATGACATTCAGACGGTAAAACAAATCTTCCCGGAAGCGTCCGGCACTGATGGCGGCGGGAAGATCCTGATGGGATGCGGCGATGATGCGCACATCGCTGTGCATGGTCTGGGTGCTGCCCACCTGTGAATAGGTGCCATCCTGGAGGACGCGGAGCAGGCGGGTCTGGGCCTCCATGGGCATGTCGCCGATTTCGTCCAGAAACAAAGATCCGCCACGGGCCTGCTCGAAGTGACCGGGACGCCGGGATATGGCACCTGTAAAAGCCCCTTTTTCGTGCCCGAACAATTCGCTCTCGATCAGACTGCGCGGAATGGCGGCCATGTTGATGGCCGTGAATGGATGATCGCGGCGGGGGCTGCTGGCATGAATGGCACGGGCGACCAGCTCCTTGCCGGTGCCGGATTCGCCGTGAATCAATACCGTCATTTCCGAATTGGCCAGACGCCCGATGATCCGAAACAGCTCCTGCATCGCCATGGATGAACCGATGATTCCCCCGAAGCGATCCGATTCGTTGTTTTCGCGATGCTCGGGTACCGGCTGGGAATGGGCCATGGCCCGGTTGACCAGATCCACCAGGGCATTGATGTCGAACGGTTTGGGCAGATATTCAAAGGCCCCGCGTTCAAAGGCCTGGACCGCATTACGCAGGGTGGATTGGGCCGTGATGACGATCACGGGCAGGGCCGGATGCCTGGCCCTGATGGTTTTGAGGAGATCCAATCCTGAACCGGAAGGCATGACGATATCGGTGATGATCAGGTCGGCTCCCGCGTGGTGCAGATGCTCCAGGAGTTTGTCGCCGCTTTCGAAACAATCGACGTGAAAGCCGGCGCGGACCAGGGCATGTTCCAGCACAAAACGGATCGAAGGGTCGTCATCGGCAACCAGAATGGTTTTGGTAGAACTGTCGTTCATGGGGTATGCCTCGTGGACGCGGTTCAGACGCGGTTTAGTTGGTTACGGGTAACAAAACCCGGAACAGGGTTTGTCCCGGATGACTTTTCACCTCCACCATGCCGTCATGATCGTTGATGATTTTTTGCACGATGGCCAATCCCAAACCGGTTCCCTGTTTGCGCGTGGTCACAAAGGGAAGAAAAATGCGGTTTTGCATCTCTTCCGGAATGCCCGGTCCATCATCGACAACTTCCACGGCGACATGATGCCCCCGTCGTCCCTGTGCCATGCGCACGGCATGGGCAAATCGGGTATGAATCCGTACCTGCCCCTGGGGTCCGGCGGCTTCCTGGGCATTTTTGACGAGGTTCAGGAACAGTTGGATCAACGCATCCCGGTCACCCCGGAGCAGGGGCAGGGAGGGGTCGTAGTCGCGCTGCGGTTGTGGCGGGTTTTTCTCTGCCAGGTCAAGAACATGATTCAATACTTCGTGAATGTTGATTTCCTGGGGTTGCAGGGGGTGATCTTCTGCCAGGCCCAGAAGGCGGTCCAACAGACGGGTGATGCGGTCCACCTCGGCCCGGATCAGTTGGGTATAATCACGGGTGGCGGGGTGGGTACATTCCAGCTCGACGAGTTGTGCGGCACCCCGGATGCCGGCCAGGGGATTTTTCACCTCGTGGGCCACGGTCATGACCATGGTACCCAAAGAATCCAGGGCCTCGTTGCGCCGTTGCCCGGCTTCCAGGCGTTCGACGGCACCAATCTCCTCCAGTTGCAGAATGGCCCCGATGATATCCCCGGTTGGGGTGCGCAATGGGCAGGCCGTCAGCGAGACGGTCAATTCCTGCATGGGGCCGAGATGGATGCGGGCATGGCGGAGTCGGCAGGGCATGGCCAATGTTTGGGCACGGGTCAGCAGGTCCAGGGCCAGGGGATGTCCAGGCAACAGGCGATCCAGAGGCTCTCCCAGCAACCGCTGCCGGGTCTTGCCCAACAATCGCTCCGTGGCACTGTTGACATGGCGCACCACCCCCTCCTGGTCCACGGCAATCAAGCCCAGATCAATCTGGTCACACAGTGTCGCGGGAGAAAAAAAAGAGTTCATGCAGCTCGATCCGTATGGGAGGCAAAAAAACGGTGTATGGCGGTGCGGGTGGCCGCCGCGTCCGCCGTATGGTTGATCTCCTGGCGAAAGGCGGCGCTGCCCGAAAGGCCCCGGCTGTACCAGGCCAGATGCTTGCGGGCCAGAAGATTGCCGGTGAGTGGACCATGAAATTCCAGAAGCGCCTCGAAATGGTCGAGGACAATTTGTTGGAGTTCGGCAAGGGTCGGACCGGGCAGGTGTGAACCGGTGTGCAGAAAATGCCTGATCTGACGGAATATCCAGGGTCGTCCCAGGGCACCCCGCCCGATCATCAGGGCATCGACACCGCTTGTGGCCAGACAATGGGCCGCCATTTCCGGGGTCGTGATGTCGCCATTGCCGATCACGGGGATGGTCAGGTGGCGTTTGATGGTGGCGATCTGTTGCCAGTCGGCCTGACCACTGTACATTTGTGCCCGGGTGCGGCCATGAATCGTCACCCAGTGAATGCCGCTGGCCTCGGCAATCCGGGCGATTTGCAGGCCGTTCAGGTGGTCGGCATCCCAGCCGAGGCGCGTTTTGACGGTCACGGGGACCGCAACGGCCCGGACCACTTTTTCCATGATCCGCCCGGCCAGGATTTCATCGCGCATGAGGGCTGCCCCGGCACCGTTTTTGACAATTTTGCGGACCGGACACCCCATGTTGATGTCGATCATGGCGGCCCCCAGATCGACGTGCATGCGGGCCACCGTGGCCATCACCTCCGGGTCCGCTCCGGCAATTTGCACGACAAGCGGGACATCCCTGTCCAAACAGGCTATCTTGCTGTGGCACCCCTTGACCTGCCGGATCATGGCTTGTGAGGCCACCATCTCCGAAATGGTCAGATCCGCGCCCGCTTGGTGGGCCAAAAGACGAAATGGCCCGTCCGTGATCCCGGCCATGGGGGCCAGGAGCAGCGGAGTGCCTCTTATATTGGCAAACCAGGGGGTGAGTGCATTTATATTGGGCATAAATGGTTGGCTCTTGTGCAAAATTTAATCATATCATGGATCCTGGGTGTAGGGGTCGCAAATATTATGCAATAAAAAAAAAGGGGGTTTGGGGCTTAAGCCCCAATAAAATCTTTCTTTCCAATTTTTTTTATCCGAGAGTTCATGGACAGCCTCTAAGGGTGGCAATTTTGGAGCGAGGTTTGACAAAAATGGCGGAAAATTATCACGCGGAGTTTGTCGTCGGTGCCGTGCAGGCGGCCCAGTTTCCGGCGGATAATTTGCCGGAAATCGCCTTTGTAGGGCGTTCCAATGTCGGCAAATCGACGTTGTTGAACCGGTTGGTGGGGCGGCACAAGCTGGCGCGGGTCAGTCGCACGCCTGGTTGCACCCGGGAGATCAATTTTTTTCGTGTTCAGGAGAAATGGTGGTTTGTGGATTTGCCGGGCTATGGGTATGCGCAGGTTCCCCGGCAGCGGCGCGGGGGGTGGCAACACACCATTGGTGCCTATCTGGAAGCCAGACGGGAAGTGCGCGCCGTGGTGGTGCTTCTGGATGCGCGGCGGGGGATGACCGATCTGGATCGGAACATGTTGACCTGGCTCCAGGAGTTGGGAATCGCCTGGCAGCCGGTGGTGACCAAGATGGATAAACTCTCCGGCAACAAACAGCGTCAGGCCATGACGGCACTGGCAACAGAATTGACCCGGATTGGTGGGTTTTCTTTGGGGTCTGTCGTGGCCTGCTCGGCCTTGACCGGTACGGGAATCGATACGTTGCGGGAACGATTGGCAGGCTTGTTGAATGATTGACAATGGAAAACGGGCCTTGAATTTCAACGCAATCCCGCAGCAAACAGTTTTTTTGCTGTTTGGCGGCGTTCATCCCTGTTGGATTGACTTTCGCCAGTCAGGTAAAAATGGCCGTGATGTTCTCCCCGGATATCGACCACTCCCCGTTCATACTGCCAGACAAGCCGTGGTACGGATGCCAGAATTTCGAGCAGTCCCATTCCAGCCTGAATTGGATCCCCACGTGCGGGCCAATTCATGACGATGACGGAACCAATACGGGACTCTTTTCGAATTTCGGCAAGAAATTCCAGGCTGATGGGTGTCGCGAGCAGCACCAGATGGTCCACTTTTCCTCCTGATTCGGCATGATCCATGGCAACCTGGGCGGCCATCAGACCGCCATGAGAGATGCCGATCAGGTTGAATTGCTCCCCTTGACCAACAAATTCACTCAAAGGGGATGCGACGCCATCCCGCATACGATTCTTAAGCACCAGGAAGGCATCCAGCAGGCCACCTTGTGACCATGAGTCATGGTTTACCATGCGCACATGTGTCATGCCGGTCTCTTCCATGGCGGTTACGAAATCGCGCAGATAATAACCTCTCATTCCGGATCCACCGAAAAAATAGGTCCCCTTGCGTTTGTCCGGGCGATCCTCATTTTGTGTTTCAGTGGAAAAAGAGGGTTGTGGTTTTTCTGCAAAGCAGGAGATGCCTGGCCAGTTGCAGGGACGCTGCAACCAGATGTTCGCCCACCCATGGCAGGTGATGTCCATGGCCAGGAGATGGATATAAAGTGTTCCTGCAACCAGTAAAGTCCGGCGACTGGTTTTTCCCAGGCAACCATGGGATGTGGCCAGGGCAATCAGGCTACCAGAGATTACCAACAGGCTCATGCCCCAATTCCAGGCCATGGCGTCCTGAACACCGAATCCATTGTCTGCTCCCCGCCGTGCCAAGGAAAAAGGGATATGCAGCACCTTGAGAAAAGGCAGGAGGATGGCAGTCATCAAGAACGCCCAGCCCAGGAATTTGCTGGCAGGGAATCCGCGTATTCTGTTCATCATGGTTGCCGGCCTTCTGACAGCCTGATCATAAACTCCGGATTGTTTTGTTGTGCCTTCAGTATCTGATACTTTGCTGCATGAAGACCACCATTCATCAGGAAAAGATTCAGAAACAGAACACAACACACCAACATCCCATGGCGCACCCAGGAGATGAACTTTCTTCGCAGACAAAGCCAGGCCACCAACAGGGAAACCGCTGCCAACACGGTTGCATAGAGGGACATGATGAGGATCATCCCGACCGCATCAACAAGCAAAAAAGTGGCGTAAATCCCTTTTTGCGTCATGACACTGATCAAAAAAACGCTGCCTGACAGCAGGAAAAGAGGGGCCGCTGCCATGGCCATCCAGCCGGTTGTCCGCCAGAGAGTTGTCAGAATGGGGAGTGCCTGCCTTGTTTCAATCATCTCAGTTCATATTCGTATTTGCTGGTATGAGGTCAGCAAATTCTGGGCAGGAGTTCGCCGCCGGGCAGATCCACCATGCGTTGCCCGCCAATCGCGGTTTCCAGGATGACCCGACCGGAGTGGCTCGTCACGAGGCCGATTTCTTTTGCATCTGCGCCTTCCGGCAAGGCATGCCATCGATCCAGAACATGTCCGGCTGCGTTTTCGGCACAAACAAGCACCAGACACCCTTCCGAGGCCACATGCAGCAGATCCAGTCCCAACATTTCGGCCAAAGCCCTGGTGGCCGGGGCGAAGGGGAGGTTGTTTTCGCGGATCTGCATGCCAAAACTCTGACCGAGGACCATTTCGTTCAGGACGGCGGCCACGCCACCCCGGGTCGGGTCGCGCATGAAGTGGATGGCGTTGGCCAGGGGTTGCAGGGTTTGCACCAGGCGGTGAACGGGACGGGAGTCGCTGACCGGGCCGTTTTGGATCTGGAACGCTTCCCGGGCCGCCAGCACGGCCGCCCCATGGTCGCCCAGCGTGCCGCTGACCAGGATGCGATCCCCGGGGACGATGCGGTCAAGACCCAGGGAATATCCGGGAATCGCTTCGCCAATGCCGGCTGTATTGATATACAGGCCATCACATTGACCACGCCGGACCACTTTGGTGTCACCGGTTGCCACGAGTACGTGACATTGATCGGCGGCCAGTTTGATGGCGTCCAATACCTTGCGCAGGGTGGAGAGGGGCAACCCCTCTTCCAGAATCAGGCCAAGGGAGAGCCAGCGGGGAGTGGAACCGGCCACGGCCAGATCGTTGACGGTGCCATGGACGGCCAGATCGCCGATATTACCGCCAGGAAATTCCAGGGGTTGGACCACGAAACTGTCGGTTGAAAAGCAGATGTGTCGGTTTTCCAGGTGCAGGGTTGCGGCATCGGGGAGGGTGCGCAAGGGTCCTGAACCAAAACGGGAGAGAATTTCCTGGGTGATCAATTGTTGGGAAAGCCGTCCACCGCCACCATGGCTCAACAGGATACGGTCACTCATGGTTCGTAACCTGATGACAAATATGTTGAATGATTCAGGCCGCGCCCTTGAAAAACGTTCGAAAAACTGGGATGGAGGTCCAGAAGGAAGGGCTGTGCCCTTCCTCTTGGCGGGGTTTGGGGCGGAGCCCCAACAGAGTCTTTCCTGCCAAATTTTTTATTTGGAAGGGTTCTGTTCAGGTCATGCCCTTGAAAAACGTTCGAAAAACTGGGATGGAGGTCCAGGAGGAAGGGCTGTGCCCTTCCTCTTGGCGGGGTTTGGGGCGGAGCCCCAACAGAGTCTTTCCTGCCAAATTTTTTATTTGGAAGGGTTCCGTTCAGGCCGCGCCCTTGAAAAACGTTCGAAAAACTGGGATGGAGGTCCAGGAGGAAGGGCTGTGCCCTTCCTCTTGGCGGGGTTTGGGGCGGAGCCCCAACAAAGTTCTTCATGTCAAATCCTTTTTTTGGAAGGGTTCTGCATGGTTACGAATATTTATACGCAGCGGCACAACTTCCCTCGGAGCTGACCATGCAGGGACCCAGCGGTTGATCGGGCAGGCAGGCCACCCCGAACAGGGAACACTGGGCGGGGTGTATTTTGCCTTTGAGGACCTCTCCGCATTGGCAATGGGGATTGTTGCGCCCTGGTTGTACGACAAGGTTGTGGCGTTGCTGCGCGTCAAACCAACTGAACTCCTGACGCAGGACCAGACCACTGGCCGGGATGGTTCCCAGCCCGCGCCAGGAGGCAGCGGTTGGTTGCAGATAATGGTCGATGATGCGCTGGGCGTGCGGATTGCCGGCGGCCTTGACAACGCGGCTGTACTGGTTTTCCACATGTGGATTTTTGGTGACCAGTTGTTGCACGAGGCCATCCAGACCATAGAGAATGTCCAGGGGTTCAAACCCGGCCACCACGCAGGCAATGCCCTGTTTTGCGGCGTAGGGTTGATAGGCATCGGCACCGATGATGGCGCTGACATGGGCTGGACAGAGTAACCCGTCGATCCGGATTTCGGGATCGGCAATCAGGGCGGAGAGGGCAGGCGGCACCAGTTTGAAGGCGGTCAACAGGGAGAGATTGGCAACCTTTTGCCGGATTGCCGTATCCAGCATGGCCATGACCGGGGCGATGGTGGTTTCAAAGCCAACGGCCAGAAAGACAACTTCCGAGGCAGGATTTTTTTGTGCCAGTTCAACAGCCTGCATCGGGGAGTAACAGGTGTGGATTTGTCCCCCTGCGGCCCGGGTGCGGGCCAGTGTGGTGCGTGAGCCTGGGACCCGGACCATGTCGCCGAAGGTGGCCACGATCACGCCCCGACCGGCCAGATCGATGGCCGCATCGATATAGCCCGGATCCGTCACACATACCGGGCAGCCCGGCCCGCTGACGAGCGCCACGGACTCCGGCAGAAAACCGCGAATGCCAAAGCGGGCGATGGCCATGGTATGACTGCCACACACCTCCATCAGTTGGACCTTGCGACCCTCTCTGGCCAGGGTTTGGCCATGGTTGTGCAGGCGTTTCCGGAAGGGAGCGGCGGCGGCCAGCCGACGAAAACCATCGATGTAGTTCACGACTCACCCGTGCCCGGTTGCAAAGGGGCCACCAAGGCCACTTCCTGACCGCTCTCCCGGCGATAGACTTCGGCCAGGGAGTCGAACAGTGCCAGGCGGGCATCGGCTTCAACCGTGTCCAGTTTTTCGATGGCATATCCCGCATGGACGATGACGTAATCGCCAATGGACGGGTTTTCGACCAGCATCAAGCCGACCGGGTACCGGATACCATCCAGGTCCACCGTTCCAGTCAGCCCGTCTTCTTCGATGGCAATGATTTTCATGGGAATGGCAAGACACATGGCCTTCTTTCCACCGGCAAATGAGGCTTCGATCATTATCAAAGATCAAGTTATCTTCCCGGGAAGTCATGAGCAAGGTCCAAAAAATGGCCTCTTGACTTTTTATTGACTTTCGGCAATATGGTGAACTGACGGTATTTTACAATCGAGTCATGGATTTTATCTTCCGACAGACTTCCGGGACTGGTCCAATCAGAGAAAAGGTCATGAAGTATTTTACGAAGGCTGTGGGATATTTTCTTGAAATATTTCTGGCCATCCTGTGGTTGGCAGGGTGTCAAACCGTCCGATATGACATGTCCCCCCCATCGACAGAGGGGGGGAGAACCTGCGTGACGCAGTGTGCTGCCATACGCGAAACCTGCCGGGGCAACGAAATCATGCGTGCCGGCAATGAGCGGGAAGCGTGTGAACACCAGGCAAAACAAAATTTGCGTTCCTGTCTGCACTCTGCCGACAGCCAGGAAAAAAAGGACAAGTGTGCCAAGAAAAAAGTTTACTGCCGGAGCTATGAGAACAGCGATCGCTGCGACTTTGAATATCGGACCTGTTACAGGCAGTGCGGTGGCACGGTCATCAAAATCGTCGAGTGATTTTCCTGATCGTCGAGTAATTTTCCTGCGAGTGGTTTTTTTCTGCGGCGAGTAAAGATCAAGCTGCATTCTGGATTGAGACCACCAGACGCTTGCCGACCACAGCCAGGGCGCGTTCCAGCAGGGGCAGTTTGGTCCCATATTTTGGGTCGAGAATGCGTCGTGCCTCTTTTTCGTCAACGCCAAGTCTTTTGGCCAATTCCACTTTGGAAATACCAGCATCCATGACCGCCTGGTGGATAGCCGCTTTCATGGCCGTTTGAGCGGGAACCGCGACCAGGAACTCTCCCTTTTCGAGAGGAGTTGGGATTGGCAATGGTTCCTTGTGGCAGATACGCCCGGCGAAAGCCTCTTCCAGGCAGTCTGCTGCCTCGGACAAGGCTTCATCGAAACTTTCCCCCTGGGTAATGGCCTCGGGAACATCACGAAACGTGACCACAAATCCACCAGCCTCTGTGTCTGGAGTCAAAGTGACTGGATAGGTGTATTGTTCCATTTGCTTTCCTCTCAAATGTCGTCACGAGTCAAGCCAAGTTGCCTCAGCATGCCGGTCAGTGTCCCGGATTTCAATTCATCGAACAGGTTGCGTATGGTTGTGCGCCTGGCTCCGAGATACAACAAACTGTGAGATCCTTTGCCACGTTTTTGGACCAGCGTCACAGTCAGGGCATTTTTTTTACCGTACCTGCGAATTTTTTTGATGAATTCGTTGCCGTTCATGAGGGCTATTATCGGACGTTATCGACCGACAGTCAACTGAGAAACCATGGTCTGTACTGGATATGGTCAAGATCGTTAGTGGTGACCGACATTGACCTACTCGCATGGTGTGGCGTAAATTTTCTCTGACACGGCGATCTTGCCATGGATGGAGAAAAACATGCTGTCCTTGGAAACTTTTTGTTGCCAGAATTCAAATTATCCTCACATGGGGGTCTAAGGAAAGGGAAACATCAAATCGTTACGGCCACGGCGTTGCCCAGGACCATATTAAAGCTCATATGTGGTTAAATCTGAGCGCGTCGAATGGGGACCAAGGTGCTGTCGTTGCGCGTGATGCCCTTTCTAAAGAAATGACCCAAAACCAGATTGATAAAGCCCAAAAACTGGCAAGAGATTGGCGACCATCTTCGGGAGAGTGAATTTAGCAAGTTGTCGCTTACAGGATTTTTCATCCAGGGAAGAGAGCGAGCCATGACCGAGTCAACCACGAGAGCAGATCCAGGGTAGCCTGGAGCTTATTACATGGTTCAAATTTTGGAGTCCGACTATCTGTCGGAAAACTTGCGCGATCGCTTTACCCCCACCACACGACGCCCGGGGGGGGTGGTCGCATGAAGGTCACGGGTTGTCCTTTTGTCGCGTCTTGTGTCGGTGTGGCCGCGAACCGCTTCTCTTCGGCCTCCAGCAGCGCCATGCGGGCCAGATAGGTGCCGATCTGCATGCACCACTGACGTTTGATGGCGGGCAGCTCCGCGCCTGCCAACTGGCGCAGCTCGTTCTGGAGCAGATCCAGTTCGGTCACGATCCCGTCCCCGAGTTCCATCACGACCCGCGTCGGGACGCCGTTCGGTTCCTGGTGGACGGTATGACTCACGATGCCACGCCACCTTTTTTTCTCTTTTTTCCTGGGATGCATTCCCTCTCTCCCGTTCTCCTCGATTCTCCTTGTTCCAGCCTGCTTTTCCCTCGTATGGGCTTTTGGATCGCTCCTTCTCACCCTTTTTTTCACCGGAGGGTCCCTGATGCCAGACGCCACCCTTCAGCCACCCCTGGTTTTTATTCTCTGGCACCTGAGTGGTATTTTCGGGGCGTGGGGCCTTGGATTGCCAGGATTTTTCCGGTGCCTGACCGGTGCTGTCGGAGCGTGGGGATCTGGATTGCCAGGATTTTTCTGGTGCGCGACCGGTGTTGTCGGAGCGCGGGGTCCTGGATTGCCAGGATTTTTCAGGTGCCCGACCGGTACTGTCGGAGCGCGGGGATCTGGATTGCCAGGATTTTTCCGGTGCGCGACCGGTGCTGTCGGAGCGCGGGGATCTGGATTGCCAGGATTTTTCTGGTGCGCGACCGGTGCTGTCGGAGCGCGGGG
>JADGCO010000092.1 GCA_015228935.1 Magnetococcales bacterium
CCCAACAAAGTCTTCCATGTCAAATCCTTTTAATGAAGGGGTTCTGAATGGTTACTTTGTTTCAATCATTCAGGAAACCTGCAACCGTTCACCGGCCTGTTTGATGGCCTGGCGGACGGTTTCGAAGGCGGTGCCACCGGTGGCTTGGCGGGCATTGACCGAGGCTTCCACGGTCAGCACCCTGGTGACGGATTCGCCGATGCGAGCATCCACCTTTTGCAGTTCTGCGCCTGTATAATCGTCCAGGGGGCGACCGGCGGCCACGGCCATGGCCACGATTTTTCCGACGATTTCGTGCGCTTCCCGAAACGGAACCCCGCGTTTTGCCAGATAATCGGCCAGATCCGTGGCGGTGGAGTATCCGGCCCGGGCTGTTTCGGCCATGCGTTGCGGGTTGACCCGGATTCCCGGTACCAGATCGGTGAAGGCGCGCAGAGAGCCGCGCACGGTATCCACCACGTCGAATATGGGTTCCTTGTCTTCCTGCATATCCCGGTTGTAGGCCAGGGGCAGCCCTTTCATCAGGGTCAGCAGGGTGATCAGGGATCCGTAGACCCGGCCACTTTTGCCGCGCACCAGTTCCGGCACATCCGGATTTTTTTTCTGGGGCATGATGCTGGAGCCTGTGCAGAAGGCATCCGGCAGTTCCACGAAGCCGAAGACGGGCGACGACCAGAGGATCAACTCTTCGGCGAAGCGGGAGAGGTGCATCATGATGATCGAGGCGGCGGCGGCGATTTCCACCGCAAAATCCCGGTCGGAGACGGCATCCATGGAGTTGGCGCACACGCCGTCGAAACCGAGTTCCCGTGCCACCCACGTCCGGTCTATGGGAAAGGGGGTTCCGGCCAGGGCTGCCGAGCCGAGCGGCATTTGATTGAGGCGCTTGCGCAAATCCGTCATCCGGCCCCAGTCCCGATCCAGCATTTCAAAATAGGCCAGGAGATGGTGGGCCAGACTCACGGGTTGGGCAATCTGGAGGTGGGTAAATCCCGGCAGGATCACCTTCACATGGGTGGTGGCCAGATCGAGCAACCCTTTTTGCAACGCCCGCAGGCTGGTGCGGATGGCGTCCACTTCGTCGCGCAGGTAGAGCCGCAGATCGGTGGCCACCTGGTCATTGCGCGAGCGGGCGGTGTGCAGTTTTCCGGCCATTGGCCCGATCAGGTCGCGCAGGCGGCTTTCCACGTGCATGTGAATGTCTTCCAGGTCATTTCGGAACGGCAACTCGCCCCGTTCCAGTTCTCCCAGAATCTGTTCCAGGCCGCGCACGATTTCATCGGCCTCGTTTTTGGGAATGATGCCCTGTCTGCCCAGCATGCGGCCATGGGCGATGGATCCCCGGATATCCTGGCGAAAGAGCCGGGAATCGTAACCGATGGAAGCGGTAAATTCCTCCACGAAGGCATCTGTGGGTTGGCTGAAGCGTCCACCCCACAGTTTCCGTTTTTCTTCGTTCATGAATGAGCCTCTTGCAAAATTCCCCTGCCCGGTGATCCCTGCACTCGATGTCGGGACGATTCCCCGGTCATGGACGTGTCAGATTGTTCTTGTGCCAGACACCAAAGCGTCGTGGCGGCTCAGCAAAAAGATCCACCATCTTGTACCGCTCAGATTCTAAACGAATCAAGTTCATTCTCAATTTTTTTCCAATCATCTGACTGAAACATTTTCTTCCTGTTATCCAAGACTTTTGATATTCTGTCAGACAGTTTTCCCCCATATATTTTAAGCTCTTCGATGTTCATGCTACTTTGGATGTGTTGGTTGCACCTTGCTGAATAAAGTCCAAGATTATCCAGTTTGTCAGCTTTGTCATTCTGATTTATCGATAGTAAATGTCCCCATTCGTATTTTATGTAGTGATTTTCCCAATCTCTTGGCTGATTCCAACATAATGGCAACCCATTTTCCTCAACCTGAATATGGAAAATTGGCAACCTGTCCTGTGAATCAAAAATACATTGAATTATTTTTTGTAAAATATGATAACCATTTCGAAGTGTTAATTTTTTATATCCTGCGCATCTCAAGCGGCATGCTAATCCTTTGCAGAGTCTCTTTATGTTTTCTTTCTTGAATTCGAATTCATAAGCATCAGGATTGTCTCTGATATTTATCCTGTGTTCAAAAAGCTTCGTAACGCTCATTCCAATCTTCCTTGGAAAAACACCTGCATTATCTGTAGATAACTCCTGCCACTGCCGTTTATATCATGTGATTAACCAATGTGAATGTCAAGATTCCGCACAGCAGAGGAGTGCTATTACTTAGTGGTTGTTCTTTTCGATGTCATCGAACAATTCAGTGGCTGTTTTAAAACGGGCTTGGTGCGTGCGGACTATCTCGTCGGCCTCAGCCATTGCGGCGCGAGTCCTGGTATTTGGCACTTTGAGGGTGCTGAAAATGGATCGCAGATCGGTGAGCGGTACCATGAGGGTCATTGGATCGTGTGGTGATACGGAAAATCCGAGTGCAAGATAGAAAGCCTTGGCTTCTTCGGAGATGGCATGGACAACCACTCCACGGATACCGATGGTATCTGCTGCGTGCATTATTCGGTGAGCGATATCCTTGAATAATGCACGACCCAGACCACGTCCTTGATAGGTGCGATCCACGGCAAGGCGTGCCAGTATGGCTATAGGAATTGGATCAGGCATATTACGTCGAAACTTTCCCGTCGCTTCCAAGACGCCAATGGCCCCCGATGCGAGGGCGTAGTAGCCAACGACCCTTGTTCCATCACAGACGACGAATGTCCGTGATGCGCCGCTTGTTTGATTGGCACGAGCGCGTTTTCTCAACCAGTCGTCAAGCGATGGTGTACCAGAAGAGAAATTTTCAAGCAAATGATGTTCGGCAAGGGGTGATGGTGCAGACAGCAACAAGGAATTACTCCCATGGCGCGGGTGTTTGCAATGTGTGGCGTAATCTTTCATTGGGTTGTGGTTGGGCATCAAGAAGCTTCAGCCATTTTTCATAAGCCTCCTGGTCCACAGCCAGGAATGTGTGGTCCAGAAGTGCATCTTCCGCCGCTTTCCTTGCTGCACCCAAAATAAAATCAGTTCGGTTCTGTCCCTTCACGTGGGCAGCGCGGTCGATCAGGCTCTTTTCTTCGGAACGAATCCGGAGGTTCAGCGTTTCATGACGTTGTTTATGTTCTGATAATATGGCCACTGTCCGCACTCCATTCGAGAATTTCGGAAGGTCAGAGACTGTTTACGAAACATTGGTTCCATGCTGTGAAACGGCGGCAGACCTTGTTCGTCTGCTTACATTCGGACACTCACGGCTCCAAAACGTTTCATGGTTGGTATGGATTTTCCGTCAAGTGAGCAGGGCAATCGTTGCACGTTTTTGCAAAAATGCCAACTGTCTGGATTCTGGCAGAAAAACTTCCCATGGCAGCATGTTTTTTTCCTGCTGTGGCAAAGGCACGTATTGGCAGGCCATTTTTTGCTTGCATCTTGTTGTCAAATATGACAACAATGAGAAGATCCGGGAGTCCACGCGATGGCAACCATCAGACCTGTTTCATGGATTAAAGCAGCCCGAAAGGACTTTGAAGATTTTCCCGCACCAGTGCAGATGGATGCACTGCGTGCGTTGGCTGTTGCGGCAGGAGGTCGCAAGGCCGACCATGTGAAACCCCTCAAGGGCTTTGAAAGTGGGGTTATGGAAATTGTTTTGCGTCATCGTAGAGACGTTTTCCACGTTGTTTATGAAATAAACCTTGTCCGAGACCGCTTGAAACGGTTGAAGGAGATGCTGGCATGAGCGATCAACCCATTGCAATCGTGCGCGGCAGCGGCAACGTTTTCGCCGATTTTGACCACCCGAACGCGGCGGTCGAACAATTGAAAGCGGTGCTGGCAGGCGAAATCATCGGTGTTCTCGACACTCGGGAGCTTACGGTTCGCCAGGCCGAATCCTTGACCGGCATTGCCGCTGCCGACTTTTCACGCATTCGCAGGACAAAGCTCGACCGGTTCACCATCGACAGGCTGATGACAATTCTCGACCGTCTCGACCAGAATGTTCAGGTGAGCGTGACGGTCCGGCGGTGCCAGGCAGGCACGACCGGACCGCAAACTTTATAACGGTTTGAAATCCCCTCACTTTCGCAACAAGGCGGCGATGCGCATGCGCAGGGCGTTGAGTTTGATGAACCCGCCGGCATCTTTCTGGTCATAGGCCCCCTGGTCTTCATCGAAGGTGGCGATGGCCGGAGCGAACAGGGATTGCTCCGACTTGCGTCCGACCACCATGACATTGCCCTTGTAGAGCTTCAGACGCACGGTTCCAGAGACATGGGCCTGTGAGGCGTCGATCATGGTTTGCAGCATGGTCCGTTCCGGGCTGAACCAGTAGCCATTGTAAATCAGGGCGGCATAACGGGGTGCCAGATCATCTTTCAGGTGGGCCACTTCCCGGTCCAGGGTCAGGGACTCCATGGCCCGATGGGCCACCCCCAGAATGGTGCCGCCCGGGGTTTCGTAGACGCCACGGGATTTCATCCCCACATAACGGTTTTCCACAAGATCCACCCGCCCGACGCCATTTTGTCCACCCAGGGTGTTCAGGCGGGCCAGCAAGGTTGCCGGGGAGAGTTTTTCGCCATCCACGGCCACCGGATCCCCGCCGACAAACTCAATCTCCACATAGGTGGGCCTGTCGGGGGCCTTTTCCGGCGAGACGCTCAACACAAACATTTCCGCATCCGGTTCCCGCCAGGGATCTTCGAGGATTTTTCCCTCGAAGGAGATGTGCAACAGGTTGCGGTCCATGGAGTAGGGCACATCACCGCGCTTGTCGCGGGGTACCGGGATGCCATGGGCTTCGGCATAGGCGAACAGTTTGTCGCGGGAGGTCAGATCCCACTCCCGCCAGGGGGCGATGATCCGGATGCCCGGCAGCAGGGCATGATAGGCCAGCTCGAAACGGACCTGATCGTTGCCTTTGCCGGTGGCACCGTGGGCCACGGCATCGGCACCGGTGCGTTTGGCAATTTCAACCTGCTTTTGGGCAATCAGGGGACGGGCGATGGAGGTTCCCAGATGATAGACCCCTTCGTAAAGGGCATTGGCCCGATACATCGGAAACACAAAATCCCGGACAAAGGTCTCTTTCAAATCTTCGATGAAAATTTCCTTGACCCCAAGCCTGAGGGCTTTCTGGCGTGCCTCTTCGAGTTCCTCGCCCTGGCCCAGATCCGCCGCGAACGCGACCACTTCGCAACGATAGACATCCTGCAACCATTTCAAGATGATCGAGGTGTCCAATCCGCCTGAGTAGGCCAGAACCACTTTTTTCACATCACCTGCCATGCTCGGATCCTCCTGGTGCGTCGGGTCGGAAATAAAAAAAACAAAATGAAAAAAAAGAGGGGGTCTGGGGGATTCATCCCCCAGTGGGGTCTGGGGCAAAGCCCCAGCAGAAATCTGTTCCAAAATACATTTTTCAAATCAAAAAGTTCTAAGTTAAGGAGGATTTGTTTTTATCGCCCAGGAGCAGCCATTCGAGGATGGCTTTCTGGACATGCAGGCGGTTTTCCGCCTCGTCCCAGACCACGGATTGCGGGCCATCCAGCACGGCGTCGGTCACCTCTTCGCCACGATGGGCGGGCAGGCAGTGCATGAACAGGGTCTCGGCATGGGCCAGGGCCATGAGGCGTTCGTCCACCTGGTACCCGGCGAAGGAGCGGAGGCGTTTCTGGTGTTCTTCTTCCTGCCCCATGGAGGTCCAGGTATCGGTAATGACCAGGTCGGCACCGGCAGCAGCCTGGGTCGGATTACGCAGCAGGGTGACCGAGGCATCGGTGGCACCTTGCAGGGCTGTTGTGGCCGTGGCCAATATTTCCAGATCGGGATCATACCCTTCCGGGCAGGCCAGGACCAGATGGCAGCGCACCAGGGGTGCGGCCTGGATCCAGGTGTTGGCCATGTTGTTGCCATCGCCGATCCAGGCCACGCGACGTCCGGTCAGGGAACCCCGTTTTTCCCGATAGGTAAAAATGTCGGCCAGCACCTGGCAGGGATGAAAGGTGTCGGAGAGACCGTTGATTACGGGCACGGTGGCATATCTGGCCATGGTTTCGACATTGCCATGGGCGTAGGTGCGGATCATCAGGCCATTGACGTAGCGAGAAAGAACCCGGGCGCTGTCGGCCACGGTCTCTCCGCGTCCCAGCTGCATTTCGCGTGAGGAGAGAAACAGTGCCCGTCCTCCCAGTTGAAACATGCCCACCTCGAAAGAAACCCGGGTCCGGGTGGAAGCCTTCTCGAAAATCATGCCCAGGGTACGGCCAATCAGGGAGTGGGTCGTGGCACCGGCCTGATGTGCCTGTTTGAGGGCAGCGGCCCGTTCAAACAGGCGTTGCATCTCTTCCTGGTTGATGTCGTTCAGGGTCAACAGATCTTTTTTGGGTTTTTCCATGACGATGCCACTCATATTTGCAATCAGAACAAATCCATCAGAACGCCATCCAGAATATTGATTCCCTCGTCGATCTCTTCCCGGGTGATCACCAGGGGGGGCAGGAGGCGCAGGATTGTTCCCTGGACGCAGTTGACGAGCAGGCCCCGGGACAGGGCGATGGCTGCGGCATCTTCTGCCGAAGCGTTGAGTTCGATGGCCGCCATCAGGCCGATTCCCCGGATATCTTTGATCATGCGATGGCTTTTTCGCAACCCTTGCAGGCGTTCCAGGAGATATTCTCCCTTGCTGGTGACCCCGGCGATGATGCCGGATTCCCCTTCCAGTTCGTCCAGGGTGGCCAGGGCGGCGGCGCAGACCAGGGGATTGCCGCCGGATGTGGAGCCGTGCGAACCGGGAGAGAAGGTGGCGGCCACCCGTTCGGTAGCCATGCAGATACCCAGTGGCAGTCCGGAGGCCAAACCTTTGGAGGCGGTCATGATATCCGGGGTGATGCCGCTCCACTGGTGGCACCACAGACGCCCGGTTCGTCCGGCACCTGTCTGCACCTCGTCCACCACCAGGAGTATGCCCTGGCGGTCGGCGATTTCCCGCAACCCTTCCAGGTAGCCGGGGCGCGGGATGCGTATCCCGGCCTCGCCCTGGACGGCTTCCACCATGATTCCGGCTGTGTAGGAACTGATCAGTCGTTCCACGCCTGGCAGGTCATCGTAGGGGGCATAGCGAAAACCGGTTGGCAGGGGGTCATAGCCGCGTTGCACCTTGTCCTGGGCGGAAGCGGTCAGGGTGGCCAGGGTCCGGCCATGAAATCCTTCGGCGGCGGTGATGATTTCAAACCGTCCGGGCTGGCCGTGATCCTTCATGTATTTGCGGACCAGTTTGATGGCGGCTTCGTTGGCTTCGGCACCGCCGTTGCAGAAAAACATCCGGTCGGCAAAGCAGTTGGCTGCCAGGCGTCTGGCCAGCATTTCCTGTTGGGGCACGCGATAGAGATTGGAGGTATGGATCAGGCGTTCGGCCTGTTCCTGGACTGCGGCCACCACGCGGGGGGGGCAGTGGCCCAGCGTATTGACGCCGATCCCTCCCAGAAAATCCAGGTAGGGTCGATCCTGGTCGTCCCACACCCGGCAGCCGCGCCCGCGCACGAAAGCCACTGGATAACGCCCATAGGTGGACATCAACCCACTACCCGTTCCGGTCATGGCTCATTTCCCCCAAAATCTTGTAAAAATGCCGCCTTGTGGTTCATTCCATCCCGATCCTGCAATCCTTGTTCATCCCGCTTCCCGCCAAATGGAAAGACCCGGTCACCGACCGGGTCTTGCTGCCTTGCTTGCCGTAAAATGTCCAGTCCGATGATTTCTATATGTCAGATGAACAGGGTGATATCGGCATCCTGGGCAATCTCGAAAAACCGTGCCGCCCCGGCATACTCCAGGCCATCCATCAACTCTTCGTGTTTGAAATCAAAGAGGTCAACCGTCATCTGGCAGGCGATCATCTTGACATCCGACTCAATCGCCATTTCCATCAATTCCTCGATGGACGCCACCCCTTTGCCCTTCATTTTTTGTTTCATCATGGTGGTGGCCATGGCTTCCATGCCTGGGATGATTTGCACCAGGATGGGCATGTCCACGGGCATGGGCATGGCTGGATTGCCCAGGGGGGATATTTTCAGGTCACGTTTCTTTTTCAAGACCTGCAAGCCATAGAAGGTCCAGAATATGTACACCTCGTAATCCAGGGCAGCAGCAGTCGTGGCCAGGATCAGGGGTGGATAGGCAAAATCCAGGGTTCCCTTGGTGGCGATGATTGCCAATTTTTTTGACATTCCAGGTCTCCTCAGCACTTCTCGATTTCGTAGTGGTAGACACCACCGGCTTCGGAGGCCTTTACCATTTTGTTGCCGGTCTGGGTGCAGAAGGATTCAAAATCCTTGGCAGAGCCCGGATCCGTTGCTTCGATGGCCAAAACCTGGCCTGCTTTCATATCTTTCAGGGCTTTCTTGGCCCGCAGAATGGGCAGGGGGCAGTTCAATCCTTTGGCATCAAGTGTCTTGTCGGCCATTTTTCATCAACCTCCTGGTCACAAAGTTCGAGAAATTTCCGCCTGCGTTTATCCTGAAGAGCTTTGCCGCCAGTTGCAAATATTTTTTTAACTTTTGCGGCAAATTGTGTATTGTCGCCCGTGAGCGGACGTTTTTTTGCAATGTATTGAAAAATGGCCGGTTTGGAAAACCTGTTGCCGGGGGTTTCGATCCGGTGTGCAAAAGAGGGTTCACTCAATTATGGAACGATTTTTGCGGGGACTGCCACTTTCGATCAATCTCAAGACAGACGGCCATGGATACGAACATGATCAAATTTATCTTCAGTCTGGTGTTTTTATCCGTCATCCTCTGGATACTGGTCAGGCTGCGACGCATTCGCGAGCGGGCCAAGGCGCAGGTGTTGCCGAGCGACCAGGCGACGTTGCTGCTGGGATTGTTCTACATTCTCTCCGATGCCTGTCTGCGTTATCACCGGGCCAGGAAGCGTTATCCCTCGATCATATCGGGTGCTGCGGATGGTCTGGTCGAGCAGGGGTTTCTCAAGGATGTGGAGTTGGCCCGGATGACCCAGGCCATTCCCCTGTTTACCATTGTGGCGACGGAGCAGGGGTATGGCGTCTGTCTGCCCAACTCTACCGGACCCTTGACCCGGGAAATTCTGGAGCGCGCCAGAATGTCCGGCAACAACGTGATTTTCATGGACTGGAACAAGGTCAGTCTGGTTCCTTTGACGCCTCCCATTCGCGAGGATTTCATCAATCTGACTTTGCCTTTGCCTGTGACACCGCCCAAACTGTGAGAGGCTGTCCAATAACATGTTAATTTCAAAAAACGAATGAAAAACTGGGATGGAGGTCCAGGAGGAAGGGCTGTGCCCTTCCTCTTGGCGGGGTTTGGGGCGGAGCCCCAATAAAATCTTCTTTTCCGATTTTTTTTATCCGAGGGCTGATGGACAGCCACTAAAGGGGTTGCATTTAATTTTATGGGTCAGCGGGCTGTGGCAGCATTGATACCGATGTCCACTTCGGCCTGCTTGCGGATGGCTTTTTCAATCTGGCGACTCAGGGCGGGGTCGGCCTGTCGGTCTGTCCAGATGCCATTGGCCAGGACCTGTTTCATGACCCGCACGTCAACGGCACCGTAGGGTTTGACGCCGGAGACCCGTATATTGAGGCGGTAGCGGGTGCCGGGATCGGTGGGATCCACTTTCCAGTCGGTGGAGAGGAAGCCTCCTTCCCGGCTGGCGACGACCACGGGCAGATCCATGACCACGGCGAGGGCACCGCCGAACAGTTTGCCGGCCCGTGCATCTTCTTCGCTGGTTTTGCTGCCGCCGCCACCGAAGATGCCGCCGCTGTCGCCCAGAGACAACATGCCTGGTTCTCCGGCATCACGCATGGAGTCCCATTGTCCTTCTCTTTTGCCATCCTGGACGACCCGGGCTTGTCCGGCTCCCATGACATTGCCGTATTCATCCACCTTGTTGCGGCTGCCCCACATTTTGTCCGAGCAGCCCGACAGGACTCCTGCCGCCAGGAGGGCGACACCCAGCATCGACCGCTGTATTCTCATCTTCCTTGCTCCTCCATTTTATCAATAAGGGAGTCAACCGCACACATCCCTTTCAAGTCCCGACAACGGTCACAACGATTTTCTCCAATACTCCGGGAAGGAGAGTACAACGGCCTGCCTCTTTTTGCCACCACCTTCGAAAAATCATCCATGTTTTGTGCCATGATGCGGGATGCCTTGAGGTCATCATGGGCCAGCGCCAAAAGAGAGATGGCATGTTCATGTCCGCTCATACAGCACTCTGCCTTCTCGTAATGCGCGATGGACTACATGGTTCATGCTGTTTTGCCAATGTGCAATCTCTGTCTCGTCACCTCGGGCGCGGGATCCAAACAGGATGATTCGTTCGGGATTGGCTTCGTGAACGATGCGATCCACAACCTCGGTGAGCAGTTCCTGGGAGAAAATGGAAATTTGGGAAGGGGACAGGTTCATGTCAATTCGGATCGTGTCATGCAGCGTGGAGTGGGATCACTTCCTGGCGTAATTTATCAAACATGGCATTCTTGGCTTTGCTCATATCATAATGTATTTGCAAAGAAAGCCAATATTCTGGAGATTGGCCGAAAAACAGTCCAAAACGAAGGGCCATTTCCGCACTGACCGGTTTTTTGCCAAGCAGGATGTGTTGGATGCGCGTGGGTGTGACACCGACATTTCTGGCCAGTTGGTTGGGGCTGAGACCCAATTCGTTCAAAAGTTCCTCAAGGTGGACTCCCGGGTGAATGGGAGGAATTTTTTCACCAGTAGACAGGTCGGAAAAGTCGAGGTTGGGCAACTCTTCAATGTGAATGGTCAATTTTTTTCTCCAACCGCACCTTGGCGCGAATGGCAATAGCGCAGCGCTTGCATGATGTCTTCGCGCTCAAGGTAGGGGTAGTCGGCAAGGAGTTCATCAATGCTGTGTCCGGCACTGATCTGCCCCACGATCATGCCGACCGTGACGCGCATGCCACGGATACACGCCTTGCCGCCCATGATATCAGGTTGTTGGGTGATGCGATCCAATTGTTCCATGTTCTACTCCTTAAGGATTTCAGAACCGGGCCAAAAATCATGGTCGATCATCTGCTCGAACGACCACGGGCAGATGTCTGGAAACAGGTTCTCGGGATGGCCGGTTTCGGCGGAGGCTTGACGGCGGGCGCGGCGATAGGCCGATGAGATGGCATTGACCAGATGTGAATGGAGGCTGGGATTGTCGGCCAAGTGATCGGTGATATCATCGCGGGCATTGGCTATGGACATGCGCCATGAGTGCCCACGGTGCGTCGGTTGAAATTGCCATTTGAGGAGATGCAACAACAAGATCGTGAGTCGGCTGACAAGTTCCCGCTTTTCGGTGCGTCCCATGCTTTCGATCTCTTCAGCGATGTTTTCGATGTCAGCAGCCGCCAGCTTGCCGGCTCGCAACAGGGCAGCCTGTTCATTGGCCCAGGCGTAAAAATCATGCGCGTGGCCACGATTGTCGCACCGGTTCATGGTTGTTTTGTCCCCTTTTTTTGCATGTCCATCCTTTTATTTTACCCCTTGCAGAATGGACATCCATCCTTTCCGACTTTTTGGATGGGTTTAGGCTCAAGGGTCACGGTTTTTTCTCCCGATTCCTGTTCCAGGCGTTTCAGGTCGTTGTAGATGGCTACGGGATCATGGTTGAACCGGGCAGCGTGTTCTGCACGGATTTTATGGATTTCTTCCACAATAGGGTCTTGCCACATGGTTACTCCTCCAACAGCTGTTCCGGGGTGGTCATGATTGGGGGTTCAAAGCCGTGGGTACGGCATGCTTGTTCGATTCTGTGGCGCATGGTTGCGTTGGCAATGTGTTTGCAGTTCCAGGTCAGAAGAAAATCCATGCCATGCACAGCGGCCATGGCAATATGGTAAACGTCATCCATTGCCTGTTGTGGAACGGCCTTGGCAGCAAGCAGACAACTTGCCAAGGCCATGACGTTCTCATTGATGGTCAAACGTGGCAATCCTGCAAGAAATACAATTCGTTTGGCTGCGGCTTCGGTATTTCCCGCACTGGCTTCCTGGATCACCAGTTTGGATGTGTACAGGTCGAAGTGGTTCCGTTTTTTGTGCCACCATTCAACAGTGATTTTTTTATGGGCTGAAACGATGATATCCCGACTGGGTCGAGCGGCCAGATAACTGATGATGCTGGTTTCAAGATAGACTTTTAATTTCATATGGATGGCCTATGCATCGCAATTTATTCCTGGCCAAATCTGCTCTATCCTTTGACTTTCCAGGCTACACCAAGCGCCCTTTGGCTTACGGAACGTCTCTTCCCAGGGCTTGCGCAGTCTGGATCCACGCATCGATGACGCGCTCGGCCTGGACAATGGCCTCCTGCCGGGTGGGACCATCCGCCATGCAGCCGGGCAACTCGGGAACCTCGGCAATGAAGGCTTTATCCTCTTCACTCCAATAAAGAATGATCTCGTGGCGGGTTGTCATTTATTTTCGAACATCCGTCGATATCTTTATTGGGTGGCCAAGAAGAGATTATTTACTTCGGTGCCGGAAAGCTCTTTTGAATAAAATATTACATCGTCAATGCCTCCTCTCCATTGTGTGGATGAGGTGATTGCCGTACCGGTATATACAAAACCAAGTACCAGACGATTTGAACCAATGGAAAGACTGCCAGTGGCAGCAGAGCCTGTCACATCAGCAGTTGCGTTTCCATCCAGATAAAGTTTTACAACGCCAGTGGTACCGTTTCTTGTTACAACCACATGACGCCACGTGGCGCTTACGGGAAATCCAGATACACTGGTAACGGCAGCGGATCCTTGAATGTTGACCAGGAGATGTCTTGTTCCGCCGCTGCTTTCTCTGCTGATCCTGAATTCATTACTGCTGCTGCCATAGCCGCTGATCAAGGTACCAGAGCCGCTTGTATTAGCGAGGTTGGCCCATAGGGAGATAGAAAATGTGCTATTGCTGTTTAACAGTGTTTCAGGAATTATCAGTCCAGAGTTTGATCCACTTTGGAAATCCATTGCCGATGTAGATGAATGGCGATCAGTTACCAAGGTTGGGGCCGAATTCCCACTCAGTCCTGTTAGCGAAGTTGAGAACAAACCATTATTGCCTCCCGCACAGTTGATGATATTGGTCCCGTTAGTGATTGTGCTTTCGGTCAATTTATAATAAGCAACCATTTGACCGGTTGCTGGGGTAATGGGGTCTGTGCAAACACATCCGCTTGGATACAGTCGGGTCATGAGTGCTTTAAAGGGAGCCGTATGGGTGGCATCGGCTGTTGTGCTGCGATTGAAGCTGGAATCGACTACCTGGTCGTCGTAATCACTCGCCGTTGGAGGATTGTTGACCACTGTGGGACGGGAAGAGCGGTCATATTGACGTAGACCGTTGGTGGACGTGGATTCATTGTTGCCATCGTAAAGGCCGTCGGCACCATCTCGATCTGCATCTCTGGGACCGGGACTGACGACAACAAAGGGAACATTGACAGTATTGGCTCCAGCACTGTCGGTGGTATGCAATCGTGCTGTCAGGGGGGTTGTCTTGGTGTCGGAGTCAAGGGCGCTACAAAACGTACTGCTTGAGTGGGCGCTTGCTGTAAGATCGCTGTCTGTGCTGCCTGTGCTGCCTACGGTGCCTACATAGACCCCATAGCGAACGGCGTTGCCGTAGGTATCGCGACCCGAGGAAAATCCGATGGTTCTATAGGGAAAGGCACTTGCAGGAGTTGTGGCACTGGTCAAAGGGCAATCTTCCAGGCCATCGTTGTTTGTATCCGGGCAGGGGAGTCGATATTTGGCGGCAGCAAATCCTTCAATTGCGTTACGCATGTCCACCAGGTCCCGTTCATTGGCAACAGCCTTTTCCTGGTTCACCGTGCCCGTTGCCCGGGGCAGGGCGATGGCGATGAAGGAACCCAGGGCAATCATGCCAAAAGAGACCCAGAGCAGCATGCTGCCGGCAGCCGGATGTCTCGGATTGGCTTTTCCGGGGGAAGATTTTGTTTTATTGGAATAATGCATGGGACTTATCCTTGCCATCCGGGGTCGATTGAATTCCAACGGACCATGCTGCAAATAAAATGATCAATTTTTTCCCATGCCGGGGGTTGCTGGTTCATCGAAGAGGTTGTCAATGGATTGGGCATCCAGGATCCGGTCACTCCAGGTTTCCAACTCTTGCAGGGTGGCGGTGGCCAGTCTGGTCGCAATCCAGGAAGGAGGGGGACCAAATCGACGCTGAATCTGACGCAAAAGGAGTGAGGCAGCGCCTTCCTGGCGGCCTTCCTTGTGACCTTCCTTGTGACCTTCCTTGTGACCTTTGGCGATCATTTCACGGGCATAGATGGACATCATTTTGGCTTCCTCCTCGGGTTTGGCCAGACGAATCAATTTTTTGATGCCTGCTTCGTCCACATTTTCATAGGTCTGAATGATGTAGAGTACCACCTGGTACAGAATGTCCGGGGCTTCTCGCAACGAAATTCCAATTTGTTCCAGGATATCGGGATGTGATTTTTTGCGGAAGACGTATTTCAGGGTCAACAATCCGGTCCGCAGGCGTGGATCGATGGACAGGGCGTTGTTGTCAATGCGTCCCAGGTCGATGACAACAAAACGAAAATTGGGCAGGTAAGGTTGCAGGGCCTCTTCGCTGGTCATCAAGGCCTGGAATTCGTTCGGTATGCGCCATCTGGCGACTCCATGGTAGATGACGACACAAATGACGGAGGGGAGTCGTTTCCACTTGGGATTTTCCAGTACCCACTGGTCCAGAATGCGATTCCTGTAGCGATGGAGCTGCCAGCCCACCCGGCGATCCGACCAGCTTTTATGTTCCAGAAGAGCATAGATGAAGGCGCTTTCCCCTGTCCGTGTGCTGACCCGATACAGTCGGTCGGTCAGGTGTTCGCGAAATTCACCGTCAATGTAGCTGCCGTTCACGAGTTCCGGCGGGGCGTTGGTTAGCAGGTCAACGATTTCATGGGGCAGTCGTTCGCGAATCAAGGTTCCTGCTCTCTCCGGGGTGGATAACAGGAGCCTGATAAAATGATCATGGAACTGGGAGATGTCGTTCATGATATTTTTGGTCAGGATCCGTCATGATCAATTGCACTCCAACCGGCTGATGAGACCGGAAACGCTCCCGCCAAGAACGATGTCGTCGTAGTTGTCGGGTGTATCGGTACTCTTTTGTTCCGAGGCATCCAGGAAGCGCAGAACGCGATCGGGATTTTCAAAACAGAGTCTACCTCCGGGGTTGTTGGCACCATCAAAAAGACCACCAACAATTGTGTAACCGCCTGTATTTGTGTCCTGGTCAGCATCATTAAAGCCGGAACTGGCGAGGATATAGGCCATTTTGGATCCTGTGGTGCAATCCGAGTCGGCATCCTTGGTAACAGTTGCGGTTGCATATTGCAGGCGGGCGATACCGATATCCGTAGTCAAACTTGGAGAATTCAGGATGTGATTCATGCTTCTGGTCAGTTTGGTACAAAAATCGGTCCTGAGAAGGGTGGTTGGCGTCGCTCCTGTGGAATCACGCTTGGTAGCCAAGTCGCAAGAGTCATCGGTGGTACAGTATGTGTCGGTGGTGCGTCTCATGAGTGCGGCATATTTGATGACTCGCCCCCATGGATCCCGGTTATTGGACAATCCGAGCGTGCGGTAGGGAAGATCGTTGGTATCATTGGTGGCACCGGTGGCGTTATCATGCTGCGCCGTGCAAATGCTACTGGCATTGAGGTCTTCCAAACCATCGCCGGTGGAATCAGGACATGGCAACCGATTGTTGGCGATGGCGAACCCTTCGATGGCATTCTGGATTTCCTTCATTTGCGTGCGGGCGGCGGTGACCTTGGAGGATTGGAGATAATTCGGCATCAGGGAGAAGCCAACGGAGATCAACAAGCCGACGACGATCATGACGATGGAAAGTTCGATGAGGCTGAAACCGGAGGCGGTATTTTTTTTCATGGGTGTTGTCTTTCCGGAAGGGAGGGGACCTGGGTGGTTGAGCCACAACAGCGGAGGAGACGGATTGGGTGTTTCTGAAGTGAAAACTTCCCATACGGAAGGGAGTATAGAGGAAAAAGGAAAAAAAAGCGCGAGGATTGTCCAGATTGGACTCCAGACAGAAAGTTCATGAGGGATCGGTGAAAACCTCCTCGATCGACCGGGCGTCCAGAATGTTTTCGCTCCATCTTTCAATGGATTCCTGGTTTGCAGTGTTGATCCTGGCAACGACCTGGTCGGGGAGTTCACCGAAGCGACGGCGTAACTGACGGAGCAGAATGGCAGCTTCGCCTTTTTGCATGCCCTTTTGCATGCCTTTTTGCATGCCTTTTTGCATGCCTTTTCGGGTGCCTTTCCGGATGCCTTTCCGGGCACCTTTTTGTTCGCTTTCTTCCAGTGCCTT
>JADGCO010000093.1 GCA_015228935.1 Magnetococcales bacterium
CTTATTTTAAATGTGACTCCCCCCCCCCCCCCCCCGCATTGTCAAGGCATATTTTCGGGTGGTGTCCAGCGTTGACCTGACGCAATACAACTTCAACATTTGCCGTGCATCACTCCAGGGTGTCATGAATCGTCACCCCTTCACGCAAGGCCCAGTGGATGATCCCGTAGGGCAAACCTTCCCTTGCAACCACCTCCTCTGTGGAATAAACCAGTATATCCACGGGGATACGTAATGGTCGTAATACCTGCCGCAAGTGCGTCATTTACCTGAGTCGATCTTTGACCTGGGGTTTGATGACGAGAAAATCGAGATATGACCGAATTATTTCCGGATCGATCATGGAGTTTTTCTGTGCAAGGAAAAACCGCCCCGGAGAGGGTCCGGGGCGGTGGGGAAGGGGAAGTGACTATGATTGCGGGGGTTGTTCCAGTTCGACCAGCACACCATTGAAATCCTTGGGGTGCAGGAAGACGACCGGGTTGCCGTGGGCACCGATCTTGGGATCCTTGTTCAGCACCCGGGCACCCGAGGCGACGAGCTTGTCCACAGCGGCCTTGATGTCCGTTACTTCATAGCAGACATGGTGCAGGCCCCCCCCCGGATTTTTTTCCAGGAAGCCGGCAATGGGGCTTTTTTCGCCCAGGGGATGCAACAACTCCACCACTGTGTTGGGCAGATGCACAAAGACTACGGTGACCCCATGCGCCGGAACATCCTTGGGGGCGCTCACTTTGGCACCCAGAATATCCCGATAGGTGGCGACACCCTTTTCCAGGTCGGGAACGGCGATGGCGATATGATTGACACGTCCGATCATGATTTCACTCCAGTTCGATCAGGGGGGCATCGGCTTCTACAGTATCCCCGGGTTCAATGAATATTTTCTTGATTTTACCTTTGACTTCGGGCCGAATGATGTTTTCCATCTTCATGGCTTCCAGGACCAGGAGCGCCTCGCCGGCATCCACTTCGGCACCCACCGAAGTCAAAATGCGCAGCACCAGACCCGGCATGGGCGACAGGATCATCTTGGCACTGGCCGTGGACTCCTTGATCGGCATGAACTTGGCGAGCTGATTGTGGAAAGGGGTCCGGATGATGGCAGTGGCACGAATGCCGCTCTTCGTCAGATGGAATCCTTCGACCAGCCGCTTGAATTGGAACGTGTGGGACTCTTCACAGGCATGGAACGTGGCCATGTCGATCCCGGGACGATGGGAATCGGCAATTTCCATGACCATCTCGGGCGAAAATTCGACAATGTTGATCCCGGGCCGGCGGTGAATGGTCAGGGGAATGTCTTCCTCGTTGATGGTGACGACCAGCTCCTGCTTGGGTGGAATGTGCTTCAACAGGGAGTTGTAATCCTGTTGCAGACAGGCTGCCGCCGCTGCGAACAGCCGCTTTTCGTCCCCTTCCAGGGGAACCCCCTTGAATCCCTCGGGAAACTCCTTGGCAATGAAGTTGGTGGAGAGATTTCCCGCCACGAAGCGCTTGTGGCGCATGATGGCGTTGAGGAAGTCAATGTTGTGGGCCGGTCCTCGGATCATGAAATTGTCGAGGGCAAAGCGCATGTACTTGATCGCTTCGTGACGATCCTCGCCCCAGGTGACCAGCTTGGCAATCATGGGATCGTAGTAGATGGAAACCTCACCCCCCTCGAAAACCCCCGTGTCCAGGCGGACATGCGGTGTCTCAGCCGGCGGGCGGAAATAGACCAGACGCCCGACCGACGGGAGGTTGTTGCGATAGGGATCCTCGGCATAGATGCGGCACTCCATGGCCCAGCCGTTGAGTTTGACCTCTTCCTGGGTAAAGGAGAGCTTTTCGCCACGGGCCACCCGGATCATCTGTTCCACCAGGTCCAGACCGGTGATTTTTTCCGTGATGGGGTGTTCCACCTGGAGGCGGGTATTCATTTCGAGGAAGTAAAACTGCTTGTCGGCCCCGACGACAAACTCCACGGTGCCGGCAGAGACATAGTTGCAGGCCCGGGCGAGCTGCACGGCCTGTTCGCCCATGGCGCGCCGGGTTGCCGGATCCAGGAAGGGGGAGGGTGCCTCTTCGATCACCTTCTGATTGCGCCGCTGGATGGAACACTCCCGCTCGTTGAGGTAGAGGGTGTTGCCATGGCGGTCGGCCAGGATCTGGATTTCGATGTGATGGGGATTTTCGATGAATTTTTCGATGAAGACGCGATCATCCTTGAAGTAGGAGCGGCCTTCGTTGCAGGCCAGTTCCCACCCTTCGGCGGCCTCCTTGTCGTTGTAGGCCACCCGCATTCCCTTGCCGCCGCCCCCCGCCGAAGCCTTGATCATGACCGGGTAACCCACCTGACGGGAGACCTCGATGGCCTGCTCGGCGGTCTTGATCACATCCTGGCAGCCGGGGATGGTGTTGACCCCGGATTTTTTGGCCAGTTCCTTGGAGGCAATCTTGTCGCCCATGGCCAGGAGGGCGGGCACATCCGGGCCGATGAAGGTGACATTGCGTTCCTGCAAGGCACGGCAGAAGCCGGCATTTTCGGAGAGAAAGCCGTAGCCGGGATGCACGGCATCGGCTCCGGTCTTGGCAATGGCGTCGAGAATTTTTTCGGCCACCAGATAGGATTCACTGCTGGATGGCGGACCAATATGGACGGCCTCGTCGGCCATGCTGACATGCAGGGCACGGCGGTCGGCGTCGGAATAGACCGCCACGGTGGCAATGCCCATTTTGCGGGCGGTGCGTATGACCCGGCAGGCGATTTCGCCCCGGTTGGCGATGAGGATTTTTTTCATGTCCAAAATACCCCTTCCCGGAGAGGACGACTGGAAAATGGGACGGCAGGCTGTGGAGAACGCTGTAGGTCAGAGAGGAATGTTGCCATGCTTTCTCCAGGGATTTTCCAGCCGTTTGTTTTTGAGAAACCGCAGGGCACGGACGATATTGGTGCGGGTGTTGCGGGGCATGATGATATCGTCGATAAACCCTTTTTCCGCCGCGACAAAGGGGTTGGCAAAGGTGTTGGCGTATTCGGCGGTTTTTTGTTTGAGGACTTCTGCCGGATTGGCGGCGGCGCGAATTTCGTTGCGGAAGATGATTTCCGAGGCTCCCTTGGCCCCCATGACGGCGATTTCGGCGTTGGGCCAGGCGTAGTTGAAGTCACCCCGCAAATGTTTGGAGGACATCACGTCGTAGGCACCACCGTAGGCTTTGCGGGTGATCAGGGTGACTTTGGGTACGGTGGCTTCGGCATAGGCGTAAAGGAGTTTGGCACCGTGGCGGATGATGCCGCCCAGTTCCTGCTGGACGCCGGGCAGGAAGCCCGGGACATCCACGAAGGTGATGATGGGTATGTTGAAACAGTCGCAGAAGCGGACGAAACGGGCAGCCTTGACCGACGAGTTGATGTCGAGACAGCCGGCCAGGACCATGGGTTGATTGGCCACGATGCCGACCGTCTGACCTTCCAGGCGGGCAAAACCGACGATGATGTTGCGGGCATAACCGGCCCGGACTTCCATGAAGTCGCCGTTGTCCACCACCTTTTCGATCAATTCATGCATGTCGTAGGGGCGGTTGGGATCATCCGGAACCAGATAGTCCAGGGAGGGTTCCATGCGCTCCGGATCATCGCTGTTGGGAATGACCGGGGTGGGTTCGCGATTGTTGCCGGGCAGGAAGGTGAGCAGGCGTCGCAGTTGGCGCAACAGGGCCATTTCATGGTCGAAGGCAAAGTCGGCCACCCCCGAGCGGGTGAAGTGGGTTGTGGCCCCGCCCAGCTCTTCGAAGGTCACCTCTTCGTGGGTGACGGTTTTGACCACATCCGGGCCGGTGACGAACATGTAGGAGTTGTCTTTGACCATCATGATGAAGTCGGTCATGGCCGGGGAGTAGACGGCACCTCCGGCGCAGGGACCGAGGATGGCTGAGATTTGGGGCACCACACCGGAGGCCAGGACGTTGCGTTGAAACACCTCGGCATAGCCGGCCAGGGAGGCCACCCCTTCCTGGATGCGGGCACCGCCGGAGTCGTTGATGCCGATGACCGGTGCCCCCATTTTCATGGCCATATCCATGATTTTGCATATTTTCATGGCATTGGTTTCCGACAGGGTTCCACCGAAGACGGTAAAATCCTGGGAGAAGACGAAAACCTGGCGACCGAATATGGTGCCATGGCCGGTGACGACACCGTCGCCGGAGGTTTTCTTGTCGGCCATGCCAAAATCGATGCAGCGGTGGGCCACGAACATGTCCAGCTCTTCAAAACTGCCTGGATCCATCAGGACATCGATGCGTTCCCGGGCGGTCAGTTTGCCGCGTGCGTGTTGGCCATCCACCCTTTTTTGGCCGCCACCCATGCGGGCTTCTTGCCGCAGCCGTTCCATTTTTTCGAGGATGTTTTCCATCTCATGTACCGTTTCGTTTGGAAAGGGGTTTGCCTCAGGCCGTATGTTTTCCGGTGTAGGCGGAGAGAAGTTGGTCCGCAGCGGCCATGGGGGTCATATGGCCCCGGATGACCGTTTCTTCCAGGTCTGGCAACAGTTGGCGCACCTGGAGGTGATTGGTGAAGCGTCGTTTGAGGCCGTCTTCGATGAGTTCCCACATCCAATGGCGGGCCTGACGCCGACGCTTGCGTTCCATTTCCCCAGAGGCGGTCATGGCGGAGCGAAACGCCTCCAGGGTGGTGATGAATTCGGCCATACCGATACTCTTGGCGGCACTGGCCAGAAGAACCGGAGGAAGCCAATCCGGGGAAGTGGGATGTTGCAGGGTCAGGGCCTGGCGCAGCAGACTGGCGGCGGATTGGGCGGTCTCCTGCATGGAGCCGTCGGCCTTGTTGACCACCAGAATGTCGGCCAACTCCATGATGCCGCGCTTGATGCCCTGGAGGTCGTCTCCGGCGTTGGGCAGGGCCAGGAGGACAAAACAATCCACCATGCTGGCCACGGCGGTTTCGCTCTGGCCGACCCCGACGGTCTCCACAATGATGGTGTCGAAGCCGGCGGCTTCCAGAATCAGGATGGATTCGCGGGTTTTGCGGGCCACGCCACCCAGGGTATCGCCTGCCGGGCTGGGCCGGATGAAGGCATCCGGGTGGGTGGAGAGTTGCGTCATGCGGGTCTTGTCCCCCAGGAGGCTTCCTCCAGACCGACTGGAGGAAGGATCCACGGCGAGAACCGCCAGGCGTTTTCCCCGGCTGATCAGATGCATGCCGAGGGTTTCGATGAAGGTACTTTTGCCAACGCCAGGGGGGCCGGTGATGCCGATGCGGTGGGCACCACCGGTATGGGGTTGCAGGGCGGAGAGGACGGCAGCCGCACGTTCGTTATCGACGAGACGTGTACTCTCCACGAGGGTGATCGTCTTGGCGAGCAGCCGACGATCTCCGCCCCGCACTCCCTGAACGAGATATTCGGGGGAATATCCAGTCATCACGCTTTGGTGCCTCCGGAGCGGCCTTCGATGGTTTCGATGACCTTGCCGGCGGCAACGACGATGGAGGTTCCCGGGCCGAACACGGCGGCCACGCCGGCATTGAACAGGGCCGGGTAGTCTTGTTCGGGAATGACACCACCGACGACGACGACGATTTCGCCGGCACCTTTGGCCCGCAGCAGGTTGATCAGTTCGGGGACCAGGGTTTCATGGGCACCGGCCAGCGACGAGACACCGACCACATGGACATCGTTTTCGATGGCCTGGGCGGCGGCCTCCTCCGGGGTCTGGAACAGGGGACCGAGGTCCACGTCAAAGCCCAGGTCGGCGAAGGCCGAGGCGATCACTTTGGCACCGCGGTCATGGCCATCCTGACCCATTTTGACGACGAGCATGCGGGGCCGCCGGCCATTCTTGTCGGCAAATGCCCGGACCTTGCCGGTCAGTTCATCCCACTGGGGATTGGCTTCCCACACCTTGCCATAGACGCCGGTGACGGCGTGGGTTTCGGCGCGGTGGCGACCGTAGATTTTTTCCAGGGCCATGGAAATTTCGCCCACGGTGGCCCGGAGGCGGGTGGCCTTGATGGCCAGGTCCAGCAGGTTGCCGGTGTTGTCGTGGGCGGCGTTGGTGATGGCTTCCAGGGCGGCCTGGACATCCTTTTCGTTCCGGGTTTTCCGGATGCTTTCCAGTCGCTGGATCTGGGATTGCCGGACTGCGGCGTTATCGACCTTGAGGACATCGACTTTTTCGACGGTGGCCGGGCGGTATTTGTTGACGCCGACGATGGTATCCAGACCGCGGTCGATGCGGGCCTGTTTGCCGGCGGCGGACTCTTCGATGCGGCGGTTGGGCAGACCGGTTTCGATGGCCTTCACCATGCCACCCATCTTTTCGATCTCTTCGATGATTTTCCAGGCATCATCAGCGAGTTCGCGGGTGAGTTTTTCCATCATGTAGGAGCCGCCCCAGGGGTCGGCCACATTGCAGATGTGGGTCTCTTCCTGGATGATCACCTGGGTATTCCGGGCGATACGGGAGGAGAATTCCGAGGGGAGGGCAATGGCTTCATCCAGGGCATTCGTATGGAGGGACTGGGTCCCGCCGAACACGGCAGCCATGGCCTCGATGGTGGTGCGGATGATGTTGTTGTAGGGGTCCTGGGAGGTGAGCGACCAGCCCGAGGTCTGGCAGTGGGTGCGCAGAATTTTCGAGCGGTAGTCTTTGGGATTGAACTGGCTGACGATGCGTGCCCACAGCAGGCGGGCGGCGCGCAGCTTGGCAATCTCCAGGTAGAAATTCATGCCGATGCCAAAGAAGAAGGAGAGGCGACCGGCGAAGCTGTCCACTTCCTGGCCCCGGTCCACGGCGGTCTGGATGTAGGCCTTGCCGTTGGCGAGGGTGTACGCCAGTTCCAGCACCGCATTGGCTCCCGCTTCCTGGAGGTGATATCCGGAAATGGAGATGGAGTTGAAGCGCGGCATGTGCTGGGAGGTGTATTGAATGATGTCCCCGACGATGCGCATGGAGGGGGAGGGGGGATAGATGTAGGTGTTGCGGACCATGAACTCTTTGAGAATGTCGTTCTGGATGGTGCCGCTCAAATCTTTTTGGGCCACGCCCTGCTCTTCGGCGGCGACGACGTAACCGGCGAGGATGGGCAGCACGGCTCCGTTCATGGTCATGGAGACGGAAATTTCGCCGAGGGGGATGCTGTCGAAGAGGATTTTCATGTCTTCGACCGAGTCCACGGCCACGCCGGCCTTGCCGACATCACCGCGCACCCGGGGGTGATCGGAGTCGTAGCCCCGGTGGGTGGCCAGGTCGAAGGCGACCGAGACCCCCTGGCCGCCGGCGGCGAGGGCGCGGCGATAGAAGGCATTCGAGGCCTCGGCGGTGGAAAACCCGGCGTATTGGCGGATGGTCCAGGGGCGGCCGGTGTACATGGTGGGATAGGGGCCGCGGATGAAGGGTTCCAGACCGGGAGCCGGGTCCAGATCGGACATCCCTTCCAGATCGGCTGCCGTGTACAGGGGCCGCACCACCATCCCTTCCGGAGTTTTCCATTCCAGGGAGGAGACGGGCTTGCCTTTCATGGCTTTTTCTGCGGATTTACGCCAGGCCTCGTAGGCATCTGCCTGCTTTTTCGATGCGGTCATTGGATTTTGTTCCCCTTTTCTGAAAGTGTTCCAGATTTTTGAGTACAGTTTACGCTTCTGGTCCCCCCTCACGCCAGGAAGCTTGCAGGGTATACCGACCCTGCGTCCCTGTTGCCAGGGATTTCCGGATGATCCGCATGGAGTGGTTGGCGGGTCGTCGTCTTTTGTATTTCCTGGTCGTGCTTCTGAGTCATGGCAGCGGGTGACCTGGTTTCCGAGTGATGACCTTTTGCGGGTTGGGGCCGGACATGGGGTTGATGGATGGCGATCATGGTTCAGGCAACCTGGCTCACAGGTGTTGACCGGGCTTGGGCCGGAACCGGAGCTTGGAGTTGGTGGGTGACAAACAGGGTCGCTGTCAGCAGAAGCAGGGCACCTCCCTGGTGGGCGGTGGCCAGGGGGACCGGCACCTCCAGCAGCAAGGTGGCGATGCCCATGGCGACCTGACCCAGGGCCATGCCTGCCATCAGGTTCATACCCATACGGGTACGATCGGGCAAGGTCTGGTGGCGGGCGACCAGGCGAAATACCAGCACGCTCACCAGGGTCAGCATGGCCAGCGCCCGATGGTTCCATTGGACCGCAGCAATGTTTTCAAACAGATTGCGAATGGCTGGCGTGAGGTGCCCATATTCGGGTGGGATCCAGTGGCCATCCATGAGGGGGAACGTATTGTAGGCATGCCCGGCCTTGAGTCCGGCCACGAAGCCGCCCGAGGCTGCCGTCAGACCAGTCAGACCGGCAATCAGCCAGGAAAAGCGGCGCAGACCGCGACTTGCCGGGGTTGCCGTCATCTCCCGGCCCGGATGGAGGTTCAGGGCCAGCCAGAACATGACGGCAAAAATCAAAAACGCCATCATGAGGTGGGCCGTCAGGCGGTATTGGCTGACGCTGGGATCGTTGACCAGACCGCTTTTGACCATATACCACCCCAGCACCCCCTGTGCCCCTCCCAGCAAAAAAATACCGGTCAGGGGTGCAATGAGTGTGGCGGTAATCCGGCGGGTTCCCAGGAAAAAAAGAAACGGCACCAGGAACACGATGCCGGTGATGCGTCCCAGCAGGCGGTGAATGTACTCCAGCCAGAAAATACCTTTGAACCCTTCCAGATTCATGGTGGTCACATGAATCTTGAGATATTCGGGGGATGTCCGATACAGGTCGAACATGGCCTGCCATTCGGCGGTCGAGGTAGGCGGCAGCCAGCGGCGGATGGGTTCCCAGTTCACGATGGAGAGGCCCGAACCGGTCAGGCGGGTCGCGCCACCAATCACCACCATGGCCAGAACCATGACGCAACAGGCGTACAGCCAAAAGGCAATTTGTCGGCGATGTTTTCCTTCCAAACGTCCCTCTCCCTTTGGATCGTCAGCAGGACCACCCGGCACCATAATGGAGAATCATCTCTTCCGCAAGACCGGGTCTGCATCGGCGGGCGATTTTAATGGGTGAACCTCTCATTTTCATCTTCAGCGAAATCGGTGGCCGAAACCGCCAGATCGGCGGCAATACCTGCCCAGGGTTTGTCAAGGAAAAGGGTGTATGACAAGGAAGACATGACCGGTGTGCAGGTCTATTCACCAGATTCTCCCCCTCCAGAAACGGTTTATGACAGAATGATACGAGAAGGAAGGGTCAGGTTCTGAAATGGGGCAGAAGCTGATTTCCAGCGTGTCCGGCCCGCATCCAATAAATTATCCTCCTTTGTTTTCACTGAAGATTCAGCAAAAAATTTCCCGCAGGAGATTGACAAATATAATTTTATGGTTACCATCAGGCGACTTCCCGGATGGAAATCTGTTCAGAAGTCTGGACTGTAAACACATTCAAGTACAACCACCTGCAATCAATGAATGGGAAAAACAATGCCAGCTCGAAAAGGTAAACCGACTTTGGCGGATCTTCCAGGGTATTGTAAGGAATTGCATCAAAGAATGACTCCCACAGAGTTTGATGAATATATGAAATTTGACAACTCAGATATTCCTATAGAACAAGTTACTTGTCGTTCCCCGTTCGTTGACCAGTGGGAATATACAGACGAATCCCTGGCAGAGAATAGAAAAAAGTTGGGAATTTCGTAGAATCCGGATTTTTCACTCTTGTTGATCCTGAATGAATTTCGCTTTGCATAAACGGCCTGTCTGGTTTTTTTGCAGGGAACCCGCAGATGAATGAAGAAAAATTTTTACAAATCTGGAATAACATATGCGTACCTACCATTGGTGTCATCATAGAAGAGGCTGGAGGAAAAATTGAATTTGATCTGGCCAAACGGGAAGGTATTTTTGCAATTTACAAAGAGAATCGATCTGCTGCCAAAAAATTTTTGCGTGATGGAGCCGATCAGCTTCTTGACAGACATAAAGTGGTCTCCTGTTTCCAGGGCGCTATTATCGGAGCATCCCCACTCGTTCCACGTAAAGATATTGTTTTTGAACAAAAAGACCCGGAGTGGGTCCATTTATATCTCGCCAATGAGATGCTTGCTTTCTCTGCCTCTCTCAACCTGATGCACGATTTTGTGCTGGACCGGGCAACAGTAGAAAATAACAATACCGACCAGGTTATTTTCGGAAAATTCAAAGATAAGTTCCATTTCCCAGAATGCCAGCACGTTCCCTTCAAAGTTCACGCTTTTCGTGTACTCAACTATGAAAAGAGACATTCCGTCTACAATATCTTTTCATGGTCCATGATTTTCTTTTGGATCGAAGCCTACACACGCATGTCCAGGATCCATGCCTTGGAAAATTCCGAAGCAGCCAGTCTGAACACCCTTAACAAAGCGGTCTGATCAATATTCTTGGGCACAGATTTGTCTGTTGCCTCGACAGGTTCATTCTCCAGTTGAGGTTCACCTTGGCTATCCCATCTTTGTGGCCCAGGGTTTGAGAAATTGCGAGGCTTATTGACACATATAGGTATTTTTTCAGGAGAAACGGGAATGCAGGAACAGATCACCGCCGATATTTGTGTCATTGGTGCCGGATCCGGTGGTTTGTCGGTGGCAGCCGGAGCCAGCCAGATGGGGGCCAATACCGTTCTCGTTGAACGCCACCTGATGGGGGGGGATTGCCTGAATACCGGTTGCATCCCTTCCAAGGCCCTGCTGGCCGCTGCCCATGCTGCTCATGCGGTTCGCACGGCCCACCGTTTCGGGATCACAACCTCACCACCCACAATCGACATGGAACAGGTCCATGCCCATGTTCATGAGGTCATTGCCGCCATTGCGCCGCACGATTCGGTGGCCCGCTTCGCAGGTCTTGGCGTGCGGGTGATCCAGGCCACGGGACGCTTTCTCAACCCCCATGAACTGGAGGCCGGCACCACACGTATCCGTGCCCGCCGTTTCGTGATCGCCACCGGCAGCCGGCCCCGGATTCCCACCATTCCAGGCCTCGACAATACCCCATTTTTTACCAATGAATCCATTTTTGCCAACCGGCAATCCCTGCCCCATCTGCTCGTGCTGGGTGGTGGTCCCATCGGCCTGGAAATGGCCCAGGCCCATCACCGCCTGGGTTCCCAGGTCACGGTCGTGGAACGGGAGACTTTTCTGTCCCGGGATGATCCCGAATTGACCGCCGTACTCCAGAAATCCCTGCACCAGGAAGGGATCACCTTTTATCCTGGTGCCCAGGTGCGGCGCATCAAGCAAACGAACGCCAAAATCAACCTGACCATGCAAACCGGATCCTGCTCGGAACAACAGATTTACGGAACACATCTTCTGGTTGCCACCGGTCGTTGTCCCAATCTGGAAGCGTTGAATCTGGACGCCGCCGGTGTGCGGCATACTCCAGACGGCATTGGCGTGGATGCAGGATTGCGCACCAGCAATCGGCGCATTTATGCCCTGGGTGATGTCACCGGTCCCCATCTGTTTACCCATGTGGCCGGCTACCAGGCCGGTATTGTTTTGCGCAATGCCCTGTTCCGCCTGCCGGCCAAGGTCGATTATCGCACCCTGCCCCGGGTCACCTATACGGACCCGGAATTGGCTCAGGTAGGACTGACCGAAGCCATGGCCCGCCAACAAGGTCATCCGGTACGCATCCTGACCAGACAATTTTCCGAAAACGACCGCGCCCGGACCGAAAAAAGTGGAGTCGGCCTGATCAAGGTGGTCACTGGACGCCGGGGTTGCATTCTGGGTGTCGGCATTGTCGGCCCCCAGGCCGGTGAATTGCTGGCTCCCTGGATCCTGGCCATGCAAAAAAATTTGCGTCTGGGCGACCTGGCTTCCAGCATCCTTCCTTATCCCACCTTGGCCGAAATCAGCAAGGGGGTGGCCGGCACGTTTTTCACCCCCACTCTCTATTCGGAACGGACCAGAAAAATTGTCAAATTTTTGCTGAAATTCACGTCGCTCTGAGAGACTGTCTAGTAACTCGTTGATTTAAAAAAAATAATGAAAAACTGGGATGGAGGTCCAGGAGGAAGGGCTGTGCCCTTCCTCTTGGCGGGGTTTGGGGCGGAGCCCCAATAAAATTTTTCTTTCCAATTTTTTTTCCGAGGGTTAATGGACAGCCTCTGAGAGAATGCGGGATCAGCCATTTTTTTTCACCCGGAACCATGCCGCATAGAGTGCGGGCACGAACAGGATGGTCAGCAGGGTTGCCACGAGCAGGCCTCCCATGATGGCAAAGGCCATGGGTCCCCACAACGGGCTGGAAGTCAGCGGAATCATGGCGAGTATGGCTGCTGCTGCCGTCAACACGATGGGACGGAAACGGCGCACGGTGGATTCCCGAATCGCTTCCCAGGGCATGGACCCGGCATCCTGATCCTGGCGAATCTGGTCCACCAGGATCACGGTGTTGCGCATGATCATGCCGGCCAGGGCGATGGTGCCCAGCATGGCGACAAAGCCGAATGGTCGCCCGGAAAGCAACAACGCCCCTGCCACGCCCACGATTCCCAGAGGAGCCGTCAAAAAAACCATCAGGGTGCGCGACAGATTGCGCAGTTGCACCATCAATAAAACCAGGATGACCGCCACGGTCATGGGCATGCCGGCCTGGATGGAGGCCTCGGCGTGGACGTTTTCTTCCCAGGCCCCTCCGGCCTCGATGCGATAACCGGGCGGCAGTTGTGCCCGCAACGGTGCCAGTTGGGCGTCCAGAACCGTGGTCACATCCGGTGCCTGCACGCCATCCACCACATCGGCCCGTACCGTCATGGACAACTTGCGGTTGTAACGCCACAAAATCGGTTCCTCAAACCGGACCTGCACCTCGGCCACCTGCGACAATGGCACCCATTGCCCCGTCAGCGTGGGCACATGGATGCCGGCAATCGCCTCCAGGGAACGACGCTCCTCGACCGGTGCCCGCAGCACCACATCAATCAGGCGGTCTCCCTCGCGAAACTGTGTCAGGGGCAGGCCTTGCGTCACGCCAGCCACGGTACGGGCCACCGCAGAGGAGGTCACCCCCAGGGCGCGTGCCCGGTTTTGATCCACTTCGATATGCAACGACGGGGTCATGTCGCCCCAATCGATATTCGTGTCACGGGTCACCGGCGAACCCCGCACCATGGCCGCCACGGCCTCGGCAAGGCGCTTGAGCTGTTTCGGATCATCCCCAAGCACCCGGAATTGCACCGGATAACTCACCGGAGGTCCCAGGGGCACACGGGTCACCCGCCCCCGCACGCCGGGAAAATCACGGGACAAAACCTCGCGCAAATGGACCACCACCCGTTCACGACCGGGCAGATCACGAGTCAACACGATGATCTGGGCAAAATTGTTGCGATACAACTGCTGATCCAGGGAGAGAAAAAACCGGGGCGAGCCATTGCCGACATAGGTGGCGAACGTTGCCACATCACGATTCTGCGCCAGGATGGCTTCCAGGCGTTTGGCCTGCTGTTCGGTGGCTTCCAGACTCGACCCCTCCGCCAACCACAGATCCACCATCAATTCCACCCGGTTGGAAGAGGGAAAAAACTGCTTTTCGGTCATTCCCATGCCCACCCCCCCCAGGACAAACAATCCCAGGGTCAGGACAATCACCAGGAAGCGATGGGTCATGCAGGCTTCCGTCACGACCCGCAAGCCCCGGTAAAACCGGGTATTAAACACCCCTTCCGCCGCAGATTCCCCGGCAGGGGATTTTCCGGCGTGAGCAGAAAACGGCAACAACGCAGCCCCCACCAGCGGTGTCACCACGACCGCAGCCACCCACGATACCAGCAGGGCAATGGTCACCACCGAAAAAAGATCGAAGGTGTATTCGCCGGTGCTGGAACGGGCCGTGGCAATGGGCAAAAATCCGGCGGCGGTGATCAAGGTCCCCGTCAGCATGGGAAACGCCGTGGAACGATAGGCATACGATGCCGCTTGCAGGCGATCCCAACCCTGTTCCATTTTGCGGGCCATCATTTCCACGGCGATCATGGCGTCATCCACCAACAATCCCAACGCAATGATCAATGCCCCGGTGGAAATGCGATGCAAGTCGATCCCCAAGGCATACATGACCAGAAACACCCCTGCCAGCACCATCGGAATGGTCATGGCCACCACCAGCCCGGAACGCCAGCCCAGAGTGACAAAACTCACCAGCAACACAATCAACACGGCTTCCAGCAACGATTGCATGAACTCGTTCACCGCCGATTTGACCACCGAGGGTTGATCGGAGACCTGTTCCAACTGGACGCCGAGAGGCAATTCAAGGCGCAACCGGGCGAGGGTGCGTTGCAAATCCGCTCCCAGTTGCAGCACATCGCCACGTGGCTGCATGGAAATGGCCAGACCAATGGCATCACGTCCCTGAAACCGCAATCGGGGTGTTGCCGGCTCCACATACCCCCGACGCATGGTGGCCACATCCCCCAACCGCACCAGCTCATCGCCAGTCCGCAGGAGAAGATTTTCCAACTCTTCCACGCTGTTCAGAGGGCCGGAGACATGCAGCGCCAGGGATTCGCTGCCGGTCTCCAGGGATCCGGGAAAAATCATGGCATTCTGGGCATGCAAGGTGTCGGCGACAACCGCCGGGGTCAAGCCCAGAGTGGCCAGACGCTGGGGGGAAATTTCCACATGGATACGCTCCTCCTGCACCCCCACCAGTTCCACCTTGGCCACGTTGGGCAGGCGCAAAAATTCCAGGCGGGCACCATCCACAAGGCGGCGCAATTCGGCGTGCGTCATCCCCTCTGCCGTAAACGCCAGGATTGAACCAAACACATCCCCGAATTCATCATTGAAAAACGGTCCCTGGACCTCCGGCGGCAGGGTGGCGCGGATATCCGCCACTTTCTTGCGGGCCTGATACCAGGAAAGCATCACCTGCCGGGGTGGGGATGAATCCAGCAGCTCCAGGATGATCAGGGACTCTCCCGGTTTGGAATGGCTCATGGCCCGCTTGTAATAGGGGACTTCCTGGAGTTTGCGTTCCAGGCGGTCGGTGATCTGGCGATCCACCTGTTCCGTGGTGGCTCCGGGCCAGAAGGTGCGGATCACCATGATGCGAAAAGTAAAATCCGGGTCCTCCCGCTGTCCCAGATGAAAATAGGCTGCAACTCCTCCCATGGCCACCAGCGCCATCAAAAAGAGCGTCAGGGAACGCTGCGACAACGCCCAGGCCGAAACATTCAGGCGATCCGCTTCCGGAGTTTTCATTGAATGGATTCCACGGTTTTCATCGAATCTCTTCCACAATTGACACCGTTTGTCCCTCACGCACCAGATTGGCACCGGCCACCACCACCTGCTCCCCTCCCTGAAGCCCGGCCACCACCCGCAACTGATTTTCCCGCAGTCCGTCGGTCTGGATGCCGATGCGCTGCACCACACCGGACCCCTGCACCACCCAGACTCCCGGCTGACCATCCCGGGTATGCAAGGCCGACAGCGGCAACAGGATGGCCGTTTGCGGAGGATCGTTCAGCAGAATCTTGACGCTCGAACCCAGTTCCGGGCCAGCGGCATCGTTCGGCAAGGCAATCCGGACCGGAAAAGTCCGGGTCAGCGCATCGGCCATGGGTCCGATGGTTCGCACCTGCCCCTTCCAGGAACGTTCCGGAAAGGCTGCCAGGGTCACCGTCAGATCGGGTTGTTCCCGAAAACGTGGCAACAACACCTCCGGGACGGCCACATGAACCTCTTTTTCCTGCAACCCGGCCAGATGCAGGATGGGTTGTCCGGCGGTCACCACCTGACCGTTTTCCGCCTGGATGGCCGTCACTACGGCTTCAACCTCCGAGGAGAGTCGGGTATAGGTCACCTGATGACGTGTCTGATCGGCCAGGGCTTCGCTGGCGGCGAGACGGGCGCGGGCAGTTTCGACCATGGCTTGCAGACGATCATATTCGGCGCGGGAAGCCACTTCTCCCTGCCGCAGGCTTTCCACCCGTTTGAAGGCGACGCGAGCCAGATCCAGTTCGGCGCGGGCTGCTGCCGCTTCGGCAGTACGGGCACGGGCGGCCAGTTCCAGGTCTTCTGGATCCAGCCGGGCCAATATCTGGCCAGGACGCACCACCTGACCGACCTCCACACGGCGCTGGATCAGGCGACCGCCGACCTGAAACGCCAGTGGCCATTGCCACCGGGGCCGCACCTCGCCAGGCAAATGCCGGATGGCTGCCCGGGCCAGTGGTTTCACGGTCAGGATACGCACCGTCCGGATGGGTTCAGGGTCTGATTGGGCCTCGGAACGACACCCCGGCAGACCCGGCAGCAGCACAAGCAACAAAAGAAAAAACCTGATCATGGCATTTGTTCCTGCGACGGATCATTTCCTGAGAGACTGTCTAACGAATGAAAAACTGGGATGGAGGTCCAGGAGGAAGGGCTGTGCCCTTCCTCTT
>JADGCO010000094.1:0-10113 GCA_015228935.1 Magnetococcales bacterium
CTTCCTGGCGGCCTTCCTGGCGGCCTTTTTCGAGTCCTTTTTGCTCCCAATCTCTGGTCCATTCATCCACGGTTTCTGCGAGCATGGTATGTAACTCCTGCAAGTCGTTAATTTCTGGTAGGGAATGCGGGATAATCATTCTGTGTTTTGCCAATCTGGGCAACAAGATCTGTCCCAACCAATGGGCAAACGTCCGCCGCAATTCCTTCAGCTGCGGACCTTTCATCCATGAGTCCAATTCATGAACGACCTGTCGAACATCTTCCAAGGTGCGGCTTTTTTCCAGTCTGAACAGGGCCGCAACCACATTTTGCATTGTTTTCAGATCGCCTTCCAGGTAACGATGCTCGTCGATCAACAGGTAGCGCATGTGTGGACGGTAGATTTCCAGACCGGGCGGATAGAGACCGACCAGGTCGGCCATATCCAGGGGAGCCGTCCAACGATTTTTGCCATTGTACAACACGATCGGAACCACCGGGGGAAATTTTTGTCCGACCGCAATCTGTCTGGATTGCCATAAATCCTGATAGAGCAATTTCGTGTACAGGTCGGTGCGCAGGGCCATGATCGCATCCACTGTGGATTGTGGCTCCAGGATCAAATAGATGTAGAGCCACTGGTCCAGACCCTGCCATTTGACTTTCCACACCAGATCGCTGATCCGTTTGCGAAAATCGTCGCTTATGTAGACCGGATTGACTTTTTCAAGGGTCGAAAAATCAAGTTCCGTGACCCAGGTTTCCTGGATGAAGCCATCCAGGAGATCCTGGACCATGCGGGAATGCGAAAAAAATCTGGTATAGCCAAGATCATGGGTATTCATGACGGGTCAATGTCCCATCCAGCGATTACAAGCCAAGTTCACAGTGCGATCCAAGCCGTACCAGTTGCAATACCGATTCATCCGGCTTCCGATAAATCAATACCAAATCAGGTTTTATGTGACAATCACGGCAATCCTGCCATTCACCACTCAAGGGATGGTCACGATATTTTTCATCCAAAGGTTGATCGGTTGCCAGCGCCATCAAAACTCCGATAAAATCACTTTCCAGAACCCTTTGATATTGGCCTTTGCTCTCGCGTTTGTAGTCGCGCTTGAATTTTCCCGTGCGTTCAATCGTCCGCATGCAAATCCGCCAGCAACCCTTCTACAGTGGTAAACGCAGGCAAGCCACCCCGACGAGCTTCCTGCATGGCCTCAATGGTTTCCTCATTGGGAACCATGGGTGCAAAAGGCAACGACTTCTCGTGCGCGATGCGCGTCAGCAGCATGCGAAAGGCATCCGACACGGTAAGTCCCATGGTCGCCAAAACGACAGTCGCCTCTTTCTTGATGTGTTCGTCAATCCGGGTACGCACCACAACATTTGCAGACATGATTTGATCCTCCCTTCATGACCACCATCAACCCACTAAAACAGTGGTCAATAACAACAGAACATCAGCCAATTACCTTCAACTCCACCCCTTCGCGTTGCTGGAGCATCTGGAGGAGCAAGAGCAGGTTTTCCAGCCTTGGATTGCTTTGGGCGCTCAACATCCGCTGAATGCTTTTGGTACTTTTACCCAGGGCACCTGCCACATGATTAAAACCCATGGTTGCCTCGATGTAGTCGCGCAAGGATGCTTTTCCCGTCTCGATATCTCCGGCCAAAAGCAGGTTCACAGCGCCAATGAATACCTCTCTCCGAAAGGATTCATCCTGCCGTATCCGATTGATGACGGTTTCATGAAAATTTCTAGTCAGCATCGTGGTCACAGCTTTTTCCTTCTCTTGTATTTCACCCAGAGGGATTTTGCCTGCCTGATATCCGTTGATTGAGTCTTTTTTGTGCCACCACCCAGAAGGATCACCAGGTTTTGACCATCCCATCCATAGTAGACTCGCAGGCCAGGTCCATAATGGATACGAAGCTCATGGACACCATCCCCAATACTTTTGGAAATAGAATTATTTCCTTGTCCCAATCGATAGATGGCAATCGTCACATGGTTGGCCGCCTTGCCATCCAGTCTGGTGAACCATTTTTCAAATGGAGAGCGTCCGGCATCATCAAGATATTCCTGAATCTGGGCAGTCATGTGATTATGGTATATTCTTTCATTTCAATTCCACATCAAACAAAAAAAGGAGGGCATTTCTGCCCCCCTTTTTCTCAACTTTCAAACTTCTTGGCTTGCAGCGTGATCAGAAGGCCATTTTGACAGCCGCCTGCACGGTATGCATTGTATCGGCTGCGCTGGCGGCGGTTTTCCCGGGGCCATCGCCGGTTTTGACAGCGGTGCCGCCCAGGAGCAGGGTGGTACCTTTGTCGATTTCGGTGCTGAGCATCAGGCTGCCACCCCAGGCATCATCATAGACAGCCTGAGCGCCACCCGCCATGGGCTGATCTTTGACGACGGCGGCATAGTCAAGCATGGGGTTGATTTTCCAGCCTTGGGCATTCAGGATCAGGCCGGCACCGACGCCCCACATGTTTTGGCTCACGTTGGAGACACCCGTTGATGTCGCGAAGGTCCGCATCAACTTCACGCCACCGGGTCCACCTTGATCCCACGTTGCGGACCAGACTTGGTTTCTCGGGGTGATGTTGGTGAAATTCTTGCTGGAATAGAAGCCGTAGCCTTCCCAGCCACCGAAGCCGGTTTTGCCATCCAACCGCACGGCACCCAGACCACCGCCACCCTTCAACTGGCTGACTTGGGTCGCATTGCCGAGCAGCGGGCTGCCATCATCCAGACCTGCTTCCCAGATCAAGGTACCGGTTGCATTCACACCGGCGAAGTCGCCACCGGCTGTTGCGGCCAGCCAGAAATCTTCGGCTCTGTTGATATTGTTGGAGATGAAGCCACCTTTGCCGCCATTGAAGTAGGCACCGGTCACTTGATAGTTGATGTTGCTGGCTTTGCCGAGCAGAGACAGAACATACAGGTCTTCATCGTCTTCATCGGAGCCTACGGCGGTATTGTAGGAGGAGACACCCGGATTCAGGGTACCATTGAGGGCCGGGTTGCCACCGACACCCAGGTTACCTTCACGCACCCGCACATCGGCACCCACCACAGTGATATCGCCGAAGGACTTGGAGAGCATCACGGTTGCGAAGCCGGTGGTGTCATCGTTGACCAGGATGCGGTCGTTCAGGGAGATGGGCATGAAGCCGACTTTCAGGCCGACGGTCCAGGCTTCGGTTTCCAACCAGCCTTGCCGGATATCCCACAATCTTTCTGTCGTGCCGAACCGGGAGCGTTCGATACCACTGATCGTGGATCCTGCGGACCCGGCAGCGGGCATACCGGTTGTGTCTGGATCTGGAGCGGGGACAAAGCCGGAGTCGGCACCTTCCAGGGAATTATCAAAAGCCCGGAAGACCATGTGGGCATGGGTCTTGGGGCTGGCGATCATGTCGAACTTCATTTGCAGGCGATGTTGCCAATATTGCTGGTCATCGGTATTGGCGGCATCTTTGGTGACGGTTTTGTCCGTATTTTGCGCACGGAACATGTAGTACCCGCCCATTTTCACTTCGCCGGCGCTGGCGGGGTTTGGTGCGATAGCCAGGGCGGCCATGGCGGCGGCACCCAGTACAAGAGCCTTTTTCATGAAATCTCCCTCCTTACAGAAAAGTGATCCACCTATTGTGGTCTATATCTTTTCAGCGCGACCTGATCCTGTTTGTTTGTCTTTCCCTTCCCAGGGCCATCCAGGTCTTGCTGTTTTGCCACACCCGTGTTGCAGTTCAGCAACAGTGTGGGTACCCTTCTACACCAACTCCAAAAAGCCGTCAAGAAAAAAATCACACAATTTTCATCCCGGACTGTTTTTCTCTTCCCCGGGCACATCAGACTGCACCAGACGGTGAACCAAATCCTTGAGATCCTGGAGTGACGCAAATTCCAGGATAATCTTGCCTCGCCCACGGAGTTGGGTAATGGTGACCTTGGTACGCAACTCCGATGCCAATTTCTTTTCCAGGGAGGCGATTGCGGGATCGCGCCGTTTGCTGTTGTTTTTTTTCTTTTCTTCGACAATGGGTTGCGTTGGTTCGGACTCTTCCGGCAGTGTGGATTCGGGGATGAAATCCCGCACCCGTCGCTCGGTTTCCCGCACACTCAAGCCGGCCTCGGCCACGGCAGACGCCACGGATGTGACGGCGGCGGCGTCCTCCAGGCCAAGCAGGGCGCGGGCATGTCCCTCGCTGAGTTTGCCGGTGGCCACCATGTCCAGAATTTCTTCCGGAAGTTTCAGCAAGCGCAACGTGTTGCTGACTCCCATGCGACTGCGCCCCACCCGTTCGGCAATCCGGGCATGGCTGTAGCCGAACTCATCCACCAGGCGCTGGTAACCCCGTGCCGTATCAATCGGATTCAAATCCTCGCGTTGCACATTTTCCAGGATGGCCACCTCCAGGGAGCGTCCATCATCCAGGTCATGGACCAGGACCGGTACCCGCTCCAGACCAGCCAGCCGGGATGCCCGCAGGCGGCGTTCCCCGGCCACGAGTTCGAAGCGTTCCTCGGCGGGGTTGGTGCCGGGTTTGACCCGTACCAGCAGGGGTTGCAGCACGCCATTGGCCCGGATCGATTCGGCCAGATCTTCCAGGGCACCGGCATCCATCTGCCGGCGCGGCTGGCGGGGATTGGGTTCAATCCGATCCGGAGGCACCTCGCGCACCCGTCGCCGGCCCACCTCCGCCACCGATTCCCCTCCCAGCAACGCCCCCAGACCCCGTCCCAAACCCATCCCTTCCGCCATGCTTTTCGCGCCTCCCAACCGCCACCTGCCAGGATTATCCAGGCCAATCCCAGGCAGGCCCGGGTACCCGGCATTTGTCCATCACACCTGCAAATCGCCACTTTCCAGAGTTTCCCGGGCCAATCCCAGGCAGGCCCGGGCACCCGGCGTTCGTCCATCACACCCGCAAACCACCACTTTCCAGAATTTCCCAGGCCAATCCCAGGTAGGCCCGGGCACCCGGCGTCCGCACATCGTACCAGATTGCCGGCTTGCCGAATCCAGGTGCCTCCGCCAGCCGCCGATCCCGGGGAATCAGCGTCCCAAAAACCCGTTCGCCAAAGTGTTGCCGCACCTCCGCCGCCACCTGCCGACTCAAACCCAGCTCCGGATCGTACATGGTCAAAACAATCCCGGCCAGCACCAGATCCGGATTCAGGCGTTCCCGGACAATTTCCAGGGTCCGCATGAGCTGCGCCAACCCTTCCAGGGCATGGTATTCGCACTGCAACGGGACCAGCACCGCATCCGCCGCCACCAGGGCATTCAACGTCAACAAACCCAGGGATGGCGGGCAATCCAGCAGGATGCAATCATATTCCGCATGGATCTCCCGCAAGGCCTGCCGCAACCGGAACTCCCGGTGCGGTTCATTGACCAGTTCCACTTCGGCACCGCTCAAATCCGGGGTGGAAACCACCAGATCCAGATAAGGCGGGGCCACGCGCCGCACCACATCCTGCACCCTCCCCTGCCCGCTCAGCAAGGCGTAGGTCGTCCCGGAACTTCTTGATTTTGTTTCTCCAAGTGCCGTAGTGGCATTGCCCTGGGGATCGCAATCCACAAGCAGGACACGTTTTTCCGCCGCCCCCAACGCCGCCGCCAGATTGACCGCCGTGGCCGTCTTACCCACCCCACCTTTTTGATTGGTCACGGCCAAGATTCGTCCCATCGGACACACCCTTTTTTCGCCATCGCACGAACCTGTAGCAATTTATCCACACGCCTGTGTCAATCTGCTCTCTGGCACGGACCCAGCCATGCCTTCCGTCAAATTTTTAACGCTATCAATTTATTCTTTGTTGCAATCCAGCACACTTTTTTGCGCCGTTTTTATTTCCTGCCCCTTTTTTTTCCAGTATCAGAAGCTGTCCATACACCTGCCTGTGAATTCTTCGGATAAAACAAATCAGCCTCTCAAACTTTCACCCGTTGTACCCGAATCAAAACCCCCTCCTCCCCATTGGCCACAATTTGTGGCGGGGCATAGGCCCGACTGACCGGATCCCGCAAATAAACGGCCACATCCTCCGGATGGCGACGCCCCTTCAGCGTCGCATATTCGCCCCCCACCCGCAACAAAGGCAACGCCAGCCGCGCCCCCAGGGCCAGATTGCCCAGGGCACGGGAGATCACCACATCATAGGGCACTGCCGGCGTCAGACTTTCCGCCCGTGCGTTCAAAACCCGCACCCGGGCATTCAACCCCAAATGATCCACCATATGCTGCAAAAAGCGGGATTTTTTCTGTATGGACTCCACCAAGTCCATTGTTTGTCCCGGATCGCCGCAAATGGCCAGGATCAATCCGGGCAAGCCGGCCCCGGACCCCAGATCCGCCACCCGTTCCCGACCGGAGAGAACCGGGGCCAACCGCAGGGAGTCAAGCAGGTGCCGGGTCAGAAGATTTGCCATCCCGCCTGGCCCCACCAGATTGAAACGCGCGTTCCACTGTGTCAATTCCGCCACATAGGCCCGCAACGCCCGTTCCTGTTCGGGCGTGACCGCCTGGCCGAGCAAATCCCCGGCCTGGATCAAAAAAGAGGGCCATGCTTCCAATCGGGTGCCTTTCGCTGCCAGGTTTGCACAAAAAATCCTTCAAAAAAACCGTCGCGATTCTTGCATGATTTTGTTGGAATGTATATGGAATGCCTGTACAATCCGGGCCATTGTCAAGCCTTGTCACGGGAGATGACCATGTCCACCAACGTCAGCCTGACCCCGGAGTTGGAAATCTTTGCCCACTCCTGCGTGGAAAGCGGCCGTTTCAGCAACGTCGGCGAAGTGGTTTGCAGCGCCCTGCGACTGCTTCGGGACCAGGAGAAGAGGCGCGAGGATTTCACGGCCATGCTGTTGGCGGCCCAGGAAGAGGCGGACCGTGAGGGCGTCTTCACCATTGATCAGGTCCTGTCGGAGATGGATGAGATCATCGACAGTGCTTCCCAATGAAACCTGCCGTTTTTCCACCCCAGGCACGGCAAGATTTGAGCGACGGTTTCTTCCCGTTACGATTGAATCGTTCCGCTGATCGCTTCGTTGCCAAAAACGTCCTGTAACGAACGGGCGTTCATTGCCCGGTCTGTCCATACACGTAGCGCGTCAAGATCAGAGGTAAACACTTTCGACTCAACCCAGGCCGGCAGATTGGAAAAACGGTGATGGAGGATTTGGAGCAGGATGGCGGCCCCACCTTCCCGGCGGCCTTGTACCAAGAGATGTCCAAGTTTTGGCAGAGACACAAGTTCCTCCTCAGGTGTCATGTCCACCATCGATTCGAACCATTCCTTCCCAAGTTGGGTAACACCCTCGGGGGTGATGCCCTCCATTTCTGGAATATTCAATGCACCTTTCATCAGCAATCTCCATAGGCCGACCATGATCCGTTCAAATGCAACAGAGAGTCTGAACAAACCTGCACGTTTGACTGTCGCGAATGCTTTTGCCCGCTCCTCATGCCGACTGGCGAAACACTTCAAAGGAGCGTTTTGAGCCTCATCCGCCAGTTCGTTCAGCAGAATCAGACGGACGGCACCACCCCATAGCGGCTTGCTTTCATAAACGCCGCCCGGTCCGACGGGTTCAAAGGCAAACCGCTCAAGAAAGCCAGGCTGGGGGGTTGTGGAACTGATCATGACGCTCCGCAACCGCTGCCGCTCCAAACGGGCGGTTTCCAGGTACAAGGTGTCGTACACCGTGATCTGGGACAGAACACCTTCATGCAGGTTTTCGGTAACCTTGACTTCGAGCAGAATGTGGTCCGCATCGAGATCCCGCAATCCGTCAGCCAGGAGCAGACGCTGCGCCTCCGTCCAACCACCTTCCTGGCGCTGGATCAAAATCAGGTCTGCCTTGGGCGGGAGAGAGACGACCTGAACTTCCGAACACACCTCGATGCCGACAGGCTCCAACAGCATTTTCAAGGTTGCGCCGACCAGACAGTGCCAGCAGGTTTTTGTTGCAAGAGTGTCCAAAAGCTCCAACTCCCTTATCTGCCCAGATTGTCCGGGATTTTACCCTTCCAGTCCATCTAAATCCGCAGTAGAAGGCACACTCTTTCCTTTCAACCAAACCAGCAACGCCGAAATGGCCCCGGGAGTCACTCCAGGTACCCGATAGGCCTGTCCCAGCGTCTCCGGCCTGACCCGCCCCAATTTTTGCCTGATCTCCGTGGACAAGCCGGGAATGGTCTCCCAAGGCACATCCGGAGGCAGGCGAATGATCTCCGCCTGCCGAAACCGTTCCACCTCGACGGCCTGTTTTTCCAGATAACCCTGATAGTGCGCTTCCACCTCCAAGGCCGTGGCAACATCCGGTGCTACCTGAGTGATGCCGGCCAGGGCCAGAATCGTGTCGATCTCCGTATCCTGCCGCCGCAGCGCCTGCCACCCCGAAATCCGCTCCCCGCCATGCCCGGCATCCGGCAAGGATATCCGGCTTGCCATGAGTTGGGTGCGGACCTGTTCCAGACTCTCTTGTTTGGCCAAAAAGTGTGCCCAACGCGCATCATCCACCAATCCCCACTCCCGACCCAGGGGTGTCAGACGCCTATCGGCATTGTCGGCCCGCAACAAAAGGCGAAACTCGGCCCGCGAGGTGAACAGACGATACGGCTCATCCACCCCCCGAGTGATCAAATCATCGATCATCACCCCCAGATAGGAACCCGCCCGGTCAAACCGCACCCCCGCCAAATCCCGGGCAAACCGGGCCGCATTGAGGCCGGCCACCAGCCCCTGCCCGGCGGCCTCTTCATAGCCGGTGGTGCCATTGATCTGCCCGGCCAGGTACAACCCTTCCCACTCCTTGAGTCCCAACCCCCCGTCAAGCTGGCGGGGATCCACCATGTCATACTCGATGGCATACCCCGGTCGCAGAATCGCCACGGCCTCCAGACCCGGAATCGTGCGCAACAACGCCCACTGCACAGCCACCGGCAAACTGGTGGAAATGCCGTTGGGATAGATTTCGGCACAGACCAGACTTTCCGGCTCAAGAAAAATTTGATGACTCTCCCGTTCGGCAAAACGGACCACCTTGTCTTCGATGGAGGGGCAATACCGGGGACCCACGCTCGTGATCTGCCCGGAATAGAGGGGGGCACGATGCAGATTGTCCCGAATCACGGCGTGGGTCCGGGCATTGGTATGGGTGATGTGACAGGGAATCTGGATCTGGGTGATCGCCTGGGTCAAAAACGAAAACGGCACGGGTGGATCATCGCCGGGTTGTTCGGTCAGCTCTTGCCAGCGAATGGTGCGGCCATCCAGACGGGGCGGCGTCCCGGTCTTGAGACGCCCCATGGCCAGACCCATGTTGCGCAAACCAGCGGCCAGAGGCACACTGGCATGATCCCCGAGACGCCCGGCTGGAAAGGTCCGTTCGCCCATATGGACCAGACCCTGCAAAAAAGTCCCGGTGGTCAACACCACGGCCCCGGCCTGATAGCGATCCCCCCAATCGGTGACCACGCCGGCAATCCGGCGTCCCTGCCACACCAGGTCGATCACCTCGGCCTGGCGCAGGGCCAGGTTGGCACAACTCTCCAGGACCCGCCGCATTTCCCGGCGATACAGCACCTTGTCCATCTGTGCCCGTGGTCCGCGCACCGCCGGTCCCTTGCGGCGATTGAGCAGGCGAAACTGGATCCCGGCCCGGTCCGCCACCTGCCCCATGATACCGCCCAGCCCATCCACCTCCCGCACCAGATGCCCTTTCCCCAAACCGCCAATGGCCGGGTTGCAGGACATGTGGCCGATGGTTTCCAGATTCTGGGTCAGGAGCAGGGTCCGCGCCCCGCTGCGAGCCGCCGCATGCGCCGCCTCGCAGCCGGCATGACCGCCGCCGACAACAATCACCTCATAAGCTTCCCGCCATTCCATGGAGCAATTCCACCATCGTTACGGGTCTACAATCCGGGTTCGACAACACCGCACAGTGTCACCGATGCCACAATCTCCGGTTCCGGGTGCCACTGGATACAACTTTCCGTTCCACGTGAAACCTGCTGCGTGACTCGACGGGCAAAAAGCAGCAAGCCATCCGTCCGGTCCTGGAAAACAAGGCATCCGTCATGGCAGATTCCGGAAACAAAC
>JADGCO010000094.1:10212-16312 GCA_015228935.1 Magnetococcales bacterium
CATCCGTCCGGTCCTGGAAAACAAGGCATCCGTCATGGCAGATTCCGGAAACAAACCGTGAGTATACCCCAGTCGCTCAGGCAAACGCACTGAAACGGTATGACGACATGGGCAGACAGAAACATCAGAGAGGCCCGGTCCCCCTCAGCAGCCGCACGGTAAATTGTTCCTCCTCCGCAATCAGCCCCGGCCTGGTGCCATTGTGTTTCAACATGCCTTTCACAATTTTGCGGGGAACCCCCATGCCGGAGCGTTCCAGGTATCGATAGTCGCGCATCACGTCCACAAGCAGCGTGTTGCGCGCCAAACGACAGCCGGTCAACATCCGAGTGATCGTGATGCCGTTGGGCAAGCGCCCCGGTGAGACAATTTCCAGCCGGTCCGCATAGATGGAAAGCTCGATGTCCGTGCCGGAAAAAAGATAATCCCGATGCACAAGGGCATTGACCACCGCCTCGCGAATGACCTCCGGTGGATAGCAGGGAATCTCTTCCCGACGTCCGCCTCCCGCCTCCAACTGTCCCAGAACAGGTGTATTTCTCCGCACAAATGCCAGAGCCTGTTCAACCAGACCGGACTCGACAATCTCGTTGTCACGACTGAGCAGGGGAGTCATGGGACCCCGCATAACCTGACGCTCAATACTGGCATAATCTTTTTCATGCCCCGGATAGGCAACCGCATGGATGCCAGCCTGAGGCAAAAAACGGTTGGGATTGCGGCCAAACAACAAAATCCCGGCAACCGTTACCCCCTCATCGACCCTCAGTTCGGTGTTGTACAACAGGGTATTCCATGCGTCTGTGTCATGATCGGCAGGGACTTCCTGCTCCCGGACATGGGCAAAATAATCCTGCAACCGCCGCAAATCGAGATCGGCCAACGTGGCACCGGAGACCGGGCGCAATTCAACCCTGAAATGGCCCCGTTGTTGAAACAGACGGGCCAGCTCCTCCCGGGTCGGATCGCGACTTTGACTGCCAACCCGAATGACATAATTTTCCTGATTGTGATGCCGGAGTGTATGGACATCAAAACCGTGCGTCACCCGAACAATTCCGACATCCTTGCCGGATTCAACATTCCTGACCACTTCAAAAAATGGAATGATGGCGGGACGTATCTTGTCCCGACAGGCGGTCATGACCCACTCTTCGACGTCCGGGCGCGTGATGCCGCTGACCTGGCCATCGTCTTCCACACCCAACAAAACCATGCCACCCTCATGGTTGGAAAATGCCACCAGCTCCCTGGCCAATTCGTGATTCTGGATCACATCGCGTTTGAATTCGACGCCGGAATTTTCTCCATTGCGGATGATTTCAAGCAGGTCGGTGCGGGTCATGACCGAAGCATCAGAACGCACGGTGGCGGTGCTTCTGAAAGTCCAACGGTGTTGTTTCTCCGACTTTCCGCTCTTGAACTGCCTCTTCGGCCATCATGACCAGAAGTTCCGGATGATCGACGAATCGCTGGTCCCACCGGGTATCGGCAGACATATCTGCCAAGATACGCTCGGCCAATGCCGCATGTTCTGCATCAGGAAGCATGGCAGCAGCGTTAAAGGCTTTCTCAAGAAGTTCGATCATGTGATCTTTTCCCAGAGGCATGTCCAAAATTGCACGGAATTCAAGGGGGAAGGGCGCACCCACCCCCTCTTGATCCCCGATTTCTGTCTTGCATGCATTTACAGGATCCGCAGCCGTTTTACGGGTTCGCCCCCCACCAGATGCTTGTCAAAAATTTCCGACACATCCTGGGGTTTGACGCTGCCATACCATACCCCTTCCGGGTAGACGACCACGGTGGGTCCCTTGTCACAAGGTCCCATGCAGAAGGTCCCGGTCACCTGGATCTGCTCTGCCAGATTGCGTTTTTCCAACTCTCCGGCAAAAGCCTCCCGCACCGACCCGGCCCCCAATGCGCCACACGATCCCCGGGGATGGCCTTCGGGGCGTTGATTCATACAGACAAATACATGATGTTTGGGTTTCACGGTGAACCTCCTTCGCCAATGTTGTCCAATGATTTTTAAACTCTTGCAGGCAGATTCCGGCCTGAACTCCCTGCCCGGAAGCCGCCATTCTGTGTAACACCGGCAGGCAAGTCAACATGGAGAGATACCCATCGCGAAAGTTGCCCGACAACACGATGGCCAGGAAAAAACCCACAGGAACAAAAAAAATAAGGCGATTCGGACCAGGAAAAAAGCCGATCAACGTTCCGGCGGTACCGGTGTCGATGGCGGTGTCGATGGCGGGGGCGGGGATTGAAGCGGCAGCGGAGCAGGCAGGCGCATTTCCTGAGAGGAGTGAATCGGGGCGTAGGCAACCGATTGCGAATTGGGTTGGTTCATCTTGATCATGGCGAACAGGGTTGCAATAATCAATGCAGTCTGGGCGGTAAACATGCCCGCTGTCCACTTGATCACATCCACCTTGGCGGATTCGACATCCCTCCTGGTCGCCAACTCCTCAAGCCGGGACTCCTCCACTTTCTGGAGAACCTTTGACAAGACAATGATCTGGGCTTCCGCCTGGGCTGACGGAACGCCGGCACTCTCCAGTTCCTTCACAAAGGCCAGGGTGTCGAATGATATGGCGTGGTTCATGTCATGGTTCCTCCCGTCGTCCAGGAGATTTACAGACCGCCCGTAAAAATCCGCCGGCGCTGTTTTCTTTTTTTATTGGCGCGCGGTACAGGATTCGAACCTGTGACCTTTGGCTCCGGAGGCCAACGCTCTATCCGGCTGAGCTAACCGCGCCCATACACCTGGGGAGTGCTTGATCCTATCGAATGGCTTGCATACTTGTCAAAGGGAAACCCTTGAAAGCTTGACAAGGCCGGATGACCGATACATTTTATGGGGCTTTAGGGACGGAATCAGCCTGAGCGAGGAGCATGACCGTTATGAGCGAAAACATCATCCAGACTTCCGACAGCACGTTCGAGCAGGATGTCCTGAAAGCGGACCTGCCGGTCCTGGTGGATTTTTGGGCCGAATGGTGCGGGCCCTGCAAACAGGTGGCCCCGGCTTTGGAAGCCCTGGCCGTGGAATTCAAAGGCAAACTCAAGGTGGTCAAGCTCAATATCGACCAGAACCCCGGCTCGCCGGGCCGTTATGGCGTTCGGGGCATCCCCACCCTCATGTTGTTCAAAAGCGGCAAGATCGAAGCCACCAAGATTGGTGCCCTGCCCAAGACCAAGCTCGTCGAGTGGGTCCAGAATTCCCTGTAAAAATCAGGATGACCGTGTTGCACGCCAAGACCCGTCCGACTCAGGACGGGTCTTGTTCCCCTTGTTCCCGAAGGCCCCATTGGCGCTGAAAACGCTGGATGGTCTCTGCGGCAGCCCCGGTGATGCAGACCAGTTTTTCTCGGGATTTTTCCCCCTTGACCACACGCACGCCGCTTTTGGGCACCTGAAACTCTCTGGCCAAAAAGGAACACAAAGCCAGATTGGCCGCATTTTCCACGGGGGGCGCATGCAAGGCCACCTTGAGACGCCCAGCGTGCAGTCCCATGACTTTTTCACGGGCCGCACGTGGCTGCACCCGTATCGATAACAAAAAATCTCCCGCTCTCTTCATGGTCCGATCTGAAAATAACAGGTTGAAAATTTGTTTTTCATTTGTTTTTTTCGATCACTCCTTGCCAATCCGGCAAAAATTGGGTCATGTATGGGACCCGCCGGCACACTTTTCCGGGGAAAACAGCGTACAGAAGGCAGGGTACAGAAGGAGAACGCATGTTCAAAGGGACCACCATACTTTCGGTGCGACGTGGCGACCATGTGGTCATGGGGGGCGATGGCCAGGTGACCCTGGGCAATACGGTGGTCAAGGCCAACGCCCGCAAGGTGCGCCTGATGCATGACGGACGGGTCCTGGCCGGATTTGCCGGGGCCACTGCCGATGCCTTCACCCTCTTCGACCGTTTCGAAGGAAAATTGTCCAAACATGGCGGAATCCTGATCCGGGCCGCCGTGGAACTGGCCAAGGATTGGCGCACGGACCGGATCCTGCGCCGTCTGGAAGCCATGCTGGCGGTTGCCGACCGTTCCACGAGCCTGTTGATTTCCGGGACCGGGGATGTCCTGGAACCCGAGGATGGTCTCATCGCCATCGGTTCGGGCGGACCCTATGCCCTGGCCGCCGCCCGCGCCCTGCTGGCCAATACCGACCTGCCGGCCCGGCAGGTGACCGAACGGGCACTGCTGATCACCGCCGATATCTGCATTTATACCAACCGCAATCTGACCATCGAAGAGTTGTGACCGGAGTCGTCCATGTCCGAGTTTACGCCGCGTGAAATTGTCTCTGAACTGGATCGCTACATCATCGGCCAGAATGCCGCCAAACGGGCTGTCGCCGTCGCCCTGCGCAACCGTTGGCGCCGCCATCAGTTGAGTCCCGCCCTGCGCGAAGAGATCTATCCCAAAAACATTCTGATGATCGGTCCCACCGGGGTCGGCAAGACGGAAATTGCCCGCCGCCTGGCCAAACTGGCCAATGCCCCCTTCATCAAGGTCGAAGCCACCAAGTTCACCGAAGTGGGGTACGTGGGCCGGGATGTGGAGTCCATCATCCGGGATTTGACGGACATGGCAGTCAAAATGTTTCTGGAAAACGCCAAAAAAGAGGTCCGCAGCCGGGCCGAAGATATCGCCGAGGATCGTATCCTCGATATTCTGTTGCCCCCCCCTCCCAGCCGGCAGGCGGTCGGCAATCCCCTGGGTGCCTTGTTCGGTCAGCAACAGGAAGAGTCCCCCTCCCCACCGGCAGATCCCCCGCCCGACTCCGCCACCCGCCAGAAATTTCGCAAAATGTTGCGCGAAGGCAAACTGGATCAGCAGGAAATCGAAATCGAAATCCGCGAAGCCCGCAACGGCCCCACCCTGGAGGTCTTCACCCCCCAGGGCATGGAAGGCATCAACATCCAGGAAATGCTGGGTGGGCTGATGGGCGGACGCACCCGCAAGCGCCACATGCCCATCAGCGAAGCCCGCAAGGTCCTGATCGACGAAGAGGCCGGCAAGCTCGTGGATCGGGATTTGACCCAGCGTCATGCCGTCGAACGGGTCGAACAATCCGGCATCGTCTTCCTGGATGAATTGGACAAGGTATGTGGGCGCGGCTCCGAAATGCGCGGAGCCGATGTCTCCCGCGAAGGGGTGCAACGCGACCTCCTCCCCCTGGTGGAAGGCACAACGGTCTCCACCAAATATGGCATGGTCAAGACCGATCACATTCTGTTCATCGCCTCCGGGGCCTTCCAGATGGCCAAACCATCGGATCTTCTACCGGAACTTCAGGGTCGACTCCCTATACGGGTGGAACTGAGCAACCTGGTCGCCGAGGATTTTGTCCGCATCCTGACCGAACCGGAAAATGCCATGACCCGCCAGTATGCCGCCCTGCTCGCCATCGAGGGCATCACCCTGGATTTTCGCCCGGATGGCGTGCAGGCTCTGGCGGAAATATCCGCCCGGGTCAACGAAAAGACCGAAAACATCGGTGCCCGCCGCCTGCATACGGTGATGGAAAAACTCCTGGATGAAGTCTCTTTCACAGCCCCGGATCGACGGGGAGAAGTGGTCGTGATCGATGCGGCCTATGTCAACAGCCAGTTGCAGGACTTGGCCGGTGATGAAGATTTGTCCCGGTTCATCCTCTGAAGAGGTTGCCCATGCACTTTCCACGCATGGCCGCCAAAGCCGCTTTTGTCTTGAATTCCTCTGTGGTAACCGTGTGCCTGACCCCGGATTCTCGATTCCTCCAGGGATCATTTCTGGCAGGCTGTTCCCGGGATCCAGAGAGGATGTTCGTTGTCCATATGGAGAATTGAATCCATGTCCAAAACCCTGACCATCGATGATATCTGGAAACTGTTTCAGGAAACCAACCGGCTGTTCCAGGAATCGGAACTCAAGGCTCAAGCGGCACAAGCCAGGCTGGAGCATGATCTCCAGGAGACCAGACGCATGCTCCAGGAAGCGAATGCCCAAGCACAAGCCCAAGCACAAGCCAGGCTGGAAGAAGCGAATGCCCAAGCACAAGCCAGGCTGGAAGAAGCGAATGCCCAAGCACAAGCCAGGCTGG
>JADGCO010000095.1 GCA_015228935.1 Magnetococcales bacterium
GGGGGAAGGGCTGTGCCCTTCCCCCTGGTGGGGTTTGGGGCGAAGCCCCAACAAAAGCTTTCTTCCCAAATTTAATCCTCCAGAACTGCATATCTTGAAGTGGATGCGGCTTAAATCAACGTGTTTTTGAAACAGCCTCCTGACGGGATTGGTTCGGTCGTAATTTACCGATTGCTTCATTCAATGCCTCGGCGATTTCACCCAGTTCACCGACACTGCTGCCAAGCTTGTTGACGGCGTTTCCCATATTGGCATCAATTTCATTAGTATATTTTTTCATGGCATCCGTGACACTTCCGACCTGTTTCAACAGGGTTGTCATGACCTGTTCCAGATTTTTATCAACATCCTCGAATCTCTTGTCATATATTTCCCAGACATGGCTCAAGGCCTGAAGAGTCTGACTCAAATCTTTGGCAAGTTGCTGTGCCTGTCCTTGTACTCCATTAAGCAGGGTTGCCGCTTCCCGTGTTTGTTGCCCGGCCTGACTGACGCCGGCGGCAATGGTTTTTCCGGTTTCGGCCCAGGGTGCGGTGGCCTGACCGATGTCACGGGCAGCCCCCCGCATGGCCTCCTGGGTCCTGGTGGACAACTCGTAAATGTTTTCCAGTCCCTTGACGTGTTTTTCAATGCGGGACTCAACCGCGTGCATGGTGTGGGTCGTCTCCTGGATGGCATCCCGCAACGAACCGACGGCACCGCCGATTTTTTCGCTGTTTTCGACGGTATGGCGCTGCATCTCTTCCAGGACCCGGGAGATGCGATCTGTCAAACCTTCCGATGCGGCCAGAATTCTGTTGGCGCTGGCTTCACCATTGCGACCGATATTTCCTGAAACCTCTTCGAGTCTGGTTTGGACAACGGAGACGATGGCACTGATGTTTTTGACATTTTTGACCGTGGATTCCCTGACTTCCGCCGTCAGTTTTTGTGTTTCCTCAAGAAACTTCGCCATGTGTTGTCCCAACTCCTCGCCGGCTTGTTTGGGAACACTGGCCAGACCATCGGACATGTGCAGAACATGGTCCTGAATTTTTCCCATGGCCTCGGCAAGGGCGGTGACGGCTCCCTGGATTCCGCTTTGCAGGGAAGTGGCCGAGTTTTGCGCCACACCATTGAGGGCTGTGGCGGCACTCTCCATGGAACGGGCGTTGGTGGTCACGGCAGTGGCGAATTGATCCACGGCCTGGGCAAAAACCTTTTCGAAACGTTCGGCGGCGTGGGTGGAGGCCTGTTCCATGCGTTGCATGCTGCCTGCCATATTTTGTTGCATGCCTTGGGAAAGATCACGAAATCCCTCGGCGGCTTCCCTCAGATCCCTGCCGGAGCCACTCATGGCCTCACTCAGGGTTTGCAACGTCCTGCCCAGATGGTTGAACTGATCCCCCGTCTGTTCGCGCACCACATCCCCGACGCTGTTGCCCAGATCCCGATTGAGGGCCGTAACGCCCGCAACGACCGGTTGCATGGCATTCTCCATGATGCCGGGTACGACATCCCTGAGAGCTTTTTCCAGGCTTTGCCCGAGCGTAATAGCCATTTCGCTGGTAAACTTTTTGAGCTGGTTGGCCTGTTCTTCCAACAGCCTTGTCTGATCCTCACCTATCTGCTCCGGGACCAGGGGTTGCAGGACACCTTCCATGGCAACGCACAGATCGGCAAGCGTATTTCGCAGCCACCGCAGAGTTGCGTGATAAATCACGGTGGTCAAAAGCGCACAAACCAGACCGGCAATGGAGGTAATGAATTTGACGGATGCGGCATGAAGCAGCCCGCCAAGGGCCTCCTGCAATTGGCCAATATCGCCACCACTCAACGATTGCGTCGCAAATTTGAGTCCTGCCGCCAGACCGGTAAAAGTCAACAAAAGACCAATACCGATGAACAGCGGGGGAAGATGTCTGAGCCATGTGGTGTGCAACCGGGTCTGGTTCAGATCAAAAAAATGACTCGGAGGGGTTGTGTAATAGATATAAACATTTGAATTTATATGACGTTCAACAAAACCATCCCTGAACTTTTTCCAGGGATGCCTGAGAAATTTAATTTTTTCAAATGCACGATCCATTTCAGCGCTTTTTTTATGGTATTCGAAGTTATTTTTATTGAACATTTTAATAACTTTTTTGACCCGCCATAGGGCCGGGATGCTTTGATACAAATAAAATGACACAACAACAATCAAAGAAATAAACAATCCAAGCGACAACGAGTAGGGAAGCGTGTCACTTTTGAAATGATCAAAAATAACAGAAAAAATAATCTGAATAATTTCAATTTGACGATTAAAGATTTTTAATATTATGTCAGGGTTCATGACGCTCACGATTGGAGTGGATTTGAATTCGCAGGTTCTACCGGCGGGAGAATATGGCGCATTTTGCTTGGAAAAGTCAAAACTTTTTGGAAAAGAAACTGCCTCACGCTTCTTTTCATGTTCAATTCGTTGATTTTGCAGTTGTTGAAAAATATGTTTCCAATACGTACCATAAATGGTACATTCCAGACATGCAGACCGCTCCCATCCTTTCAGCATTTTTTTTCCGCACGGGTTCCGGAAACGAACCGGTTCGTGACTGGTTACGTGAACTGGATGTCGCGGATCGAAAAGCCATTGGGGAGGATATCAGATTGGTCCAGTTCAGATGGCCTTTGGGAATGCCTCTGGTACGAAAACTGGGTCCGGGATTGTGGGAGGTACGCAGTCATTTGAAAAAAGGCGGCATAGCCCGAGTGTTTTTTACCGTACAAGGACATGACATGGTCCTTTTGCATGGTTTCGAGAAAAAATCCCATAAAACGCCGAAGGAAGAGATGGACTTGGCCCGAAACCGTCAGCATCAATACGAGGAGAAAAGCGATGAACCCTCATAAAGGGAGTTCCCTGGAAACATTTCTGGCAGAAGAAGGTATGTTGGAGGATGTTTCCGCCAGGGCCAGAAAGCGTTTGCTGGGCTTGCAATTGGCTGACATCATGAAACAGGAACACCTGTCCAAGACGCAACTGGCACGGGAACTCAACACCAGTCGTTCCCAACTGAACCGCCTGCTTGATCCGGAAAATACAGCCATTACCCTGGAGTCTCTGGAACGACTGGCCCGTGCCGTGGGCAGACAACTGCGCGTCGAGTTGATCTGAAAAACAATTGCTCCATGCTATTTTTCCATCTCCCTTTTGCCCGGATCCCCTGTTTTGTGGTATGAAGGAGGGAAATCGTGGCAGCATTGACCAAGCCATCAGGCCCTTGCCAAGGAACGGGAAACATCATGGAGAAAAAATTCAATCCCCAGGCCATCGAAAAAAAATGGCAGGCCATATGGGACCAGGAACGCATTTTTCGCACGGTCGAGGATTCCGACCGGGAAAAATTTTATTTATTGGTGATGTTTCCCTACCCGTCGGGCCGGATCCATATGGGTCATGTCCGCAATTATACGATAGGCGATTTGATTGCCCGCTATCAGCGGTTGCGGGGCAAAAATGTTTTGCATCCGATGGGTTGGGATGCGTTCGGCATGCCCGCCGAAAATGCCGCCATCCAGAAGGGGGTTCACCCCGCCGACTGGACCTACGACAATATTGCCACCATGCGGCGGGAATTGAAGACCATGGGGCTTTCCTATGACTGGGACCGGGAGTTTGCCACCTGCGACCCCGAATATGCCCGCCATGAGCAGGAATTGTTTCTGCAACTCCATGAAAAGGGTCTGGTCTATCGGAAAAAATCGCTGGTCAACTGGGATCCGGTGGATCAAACGGTCCTGGCCAACGAACAGGTGATCGACGGGCGCGGCTGGCGCAGCGGTGCCCCGGTGGAGCGGCGTGAATTGTCCCAGTGGTTTTTGCGCATCACCCAGTATGCCGATGAATTGTTGGAGGATTTGGCGCATCTGTCAGGCTGGCCCGAAACCGTGCGCACCATGCAGACCAATTGGATCGGCAAGAGTCACGGCGTGGAGTTTGCCTTCCGGATCGAGGGGCAGGAGACGACCCTGCCGGTCTATACGACCCGCCCGGATACCATCATGGGGGTGACTTTTTGCTCCATTGCCGCCGAACATCCCCTGGCCCACCAGGTGGCGGCCACGGATGCGGCAGCCCTGGCGTTCATGCGCGAGTGCCAACAGACCGGGACCAGCGAAGAGGCCATGGAACGCCTGGAAAAAAAGGGCTATGACACCGGGTTGCGGGCCATACATCCGTTTACCGGGGAACCGGTCCCCATTTTCATTGCCAATTTTGTCCTCATGAGCTACGGCACCGGGGCCGTGATGGCGGTGCCGGCGCACGATCAACGGGACTTTGAATTTGCCCGTGCCCATGATTTACCGATACGGGTCGTGATCCAGCCCCGCGACAATCCCCTGACGGCTGCCACATTGACCGAGGCCTATACCGGATCCGGTGTTCTGGTCGATTCCGGACCTTTCAATGGCCTGGACAACGAAACGGCCAAGACCAGGGTGGCCGAGGCTTTCCAGGAACAGGGTATCGGTCGGGCCACGATCAACTATCGACTGCGCGACTGGGGCATCTCCCGGCAGCGCTATTGGGGCAACCCCATTCCCATGGTGCATTGCCCGACCTGTGAAGTCGTGCCCGTGCCCAAAGAACAGCTTCCGGTCTCTCTGCCCCGCGATGTCGATCTCAAAGAACCAGGCAATCCCCTGGAACGCCACCCCACCTGGAAAGAGACCACCTGTCCGCGTTGCGGAGGTCCGGCCCGCCGGGAAACCGATACCATGGATACCTTCATGGAATCCTCCTGGTATTTTCTGCGTTACTGTTCACCCGACATTCACACGGCCCCCCTGGATCGGGAACGGGTCGGGCGGTGGATGCCCGTCGATCAATATGTCGGGGGGATCGAGCATGCCGTGTTGCATCTGCTCTATGCCCGGTTTTTTCACAAGGCCTTGCGGGATGTGGGATGGGTTTCGTGCAACGAACCGTTCACCCGCCTCCTGACCCAGGGCATGGTGCGCAAGGATACCTATCGCTGTCCGACCCATGGCTGGCGGTATCCCGCCGAGGTGGTTCCGGGAGAGGGGGGGGCGACCTGTCAGGAGTGTGGGGCCGTTCTGGCCGTGGGCCGCAATGAAAAAATGTCCAAAAGCAAACACAACGTTGTGGATCCCAACGACCTGATCGCCGGCTACGGGGCCGATACGGCCCGGCTGTTCATGCTCTTTACGGCACCGCCGGAACGCGATCTGGAATGGAACGAAAGCGGGGTGGATGGTGCCTGGCGGTTTCTCAACCGGCTCTGGCGGCTGGTGCAGGAGATTGCCACCCGTGCCCCCGGTGCCAAACCGGCCACGACCATGCCGGAGGACGAGACCTTGCGCAAGCTGCGCGGCAAGGTCCATGCGACGATTGCCCGGGTGAGTGGCGACCTGGAGCGGTTCCAGTTCAACACCGGCATTGCGGCGGTGATGGAACTGGTCAACGAAGGTTTGCAGGTTCTGGCCACCCTGGAGGGGCCTTTGCATGGGGAGGCTGCCGCCATCATGCGGGAATTGGCCGAAGTCTCCGTGACACTGCTCAATCCCTACGTGCCCCACATGACCGAAGAGCTTTGGCAGGATCTGGGTGGCCAGGGATATGTGTGCAACCAGACCTGGCCCGCTGCCGATCCGGTGGCTTTGGTCCGGGATGAAATCACCATCGTGGTTCAGGTCAACGGCAAGCTGCGCGCCAAACTGAATGTATCACCCGAGATCGATCCGGAAGAGCTGAAACAAATGGTCTTGAATGATTCCCGGGTCACCCCGTTTTTGACCGGCAAGAACGTGCGCAATGTCGTGGTCGTTCCAAAACGCCTGGTCAACATTGTGGTGGCATGAAACATGGGTGGACCGGAAAAAAGCGCGGGTAGGGAAAAGTTGTCTTCCAGGGTTTTGTTTTCCTGGCTGGGATTGTGGTTGATTGTTCTGGTGCAGGGTTGCGGCTATCGTTTTTCCGGGGATGAATCCGGTTCGATTCCGGCCTTGCGGCATGCCCGCATCCGCGTGGAAGGGGCTGGTGCCTGGCATGACCCCCTGATGGCGCGACTCCTGCGTCAGAATCTCGAAACCCGTCTGGGCATTGAACCCGTCAGCGGCGAACGTCCGGAACTGGTTGTGCGTCTGGATCCCGTTGAACGCATCATGCACCTGGAAGACCGTTCCGGGCGTGCCGATCAATATCGGATCACCGTGCAGGCCCAGCCGCAACTGATCGTGGGAGGAAAACCGGTGGTGCCGGGATACCCTCTTGTCAAGGGCGTGGTGGTCTACAATGAATTGCGGGCCGTGACTGCCAGTCAATCCGCCCGGGAACAGGCCGTGAGCGAGGCCCTGAACCAATTGACCGAAGAGTTGACCGCCGTCATGATTGGTTCTTTCTGAATTAACGTCTTTTTCTTGGGAAAAAAATTTGGGAATGATTTTTTATTGGGGCTCCGCCCCAAACCCCGCCAGGAGGAAGGGCGCAGCCCTTCCTCCTGGACCTCCATCCCAGTTTTTCATACGTTTTTCAGGACCGGCATGAAGCTGCGCTCCACGGATCTTGCCGGACGGTTGCGCACCGGATCATGGCCACCGGCCATCCTGCTGTATGGTTCGGAACAGGGGCAAATCCGGGATGCCGTGGAGCGCATCCAAACGCAAATATTTGGCAAGCACGCCGAAGATGCCGATTTTGATGCCGAACTGTTTCATGGTGGGACCTTGGATCCGGAACGTTTCATGGCGGCCTGGCGTGCCCTGCCCTTTGTGGCTGCCCGCCGCCTGATTGCCATTCGTGAGGCCGAACAGGTTGCCACGGCCCAACTATCGGTGATCAAAACTTCCCTGGAACGCCCCAATCCCACCACCCTGCTGGTGTTCACGGCAGGTGCCATGGATGCCAAAAATGGTTTGCGCAAACTGTTCGAAGCCGACAAGCAGGCCTGGTGCATCCCGTTTTATCCCCTGGAAGGCAGAGCATTTCAAAAATGGCTGCAAGAGTATCTCACCACCGCCGGTTATTCGGTCGATACCGCCGCCTTGGAACATTTGACCCAGCGCCTGGAAGGGGATACCGGCATTGCCCGGCAGGAACTGGAAAAGTTGATGTTGTATCAAGGGACCCAACGCCATCTGGATCTGGCGGCGGTTCTGGCGGTGGTGGGCGAGACGGTTGATTATTCTCTCTTTGCCCTGGCCGAAATGGTGACGGCAGGGGACACTGCACGTGCCCTGCATATTCTGGATCGATTGCTGGAACGGGGGGAGGAACCTCTGCTCCTGTTGGGAACCCTGACAGCCCGTCTGCGCCGCCTGATCCAACTGCAAGGCCTGCTGGCCAATGGTCATTTACCGGCCCAGGCCCTGGATCAGTTGTACCCCAAACCCTTCTGGAAAGATAAAGATTCACTCCTGAGCCAGGCACAAGTCATCACGGCAGCCCGTTTGGCCGAAACACTGCTCGTTTGTCAGGCAGCAGACGCGGGTCTCAAAGGTGTGCAAAAATTGCCAGCCAGACAAATCATGGAACGCATGGTCATTCGATTGGGTCACTTGTGTGCCAAGTCACCTGGGTGATCTTGATGTGGTCGAAACCAGCGAGGTGTTGACCCGGGTCGGCAATGGTCCAAATATTCAGGAATTTTTCATCCATCTTTGCTTTTCCCGTTGCCAGTCACGATCCCGTTCTGTGGCACGTTTGTCATGGAGTTTTTTTCCGCGACAGACACCGATATCGAGTTTGGCGCGGCCATCCTTCCAATAGGCTTTCAGGGGAATCAGGGTCAGGCCTTTTTCCTGGGTGACGCCGATCAGGCGGCGCAGTTCACTTTTATGGACCAATAATTTGCGGGTGCGCAGGGGATCATGGTTGTGAATGTTGCCCTGGGCATAGTGCTGAATATTGGCATTGAGCCAGACCAGCTCGCCGGCCTGGATGATGGCGTAAGAGTCACCCAGATTGAGTTTACCGTTGCGCAAAGATTTGACCTCGGTCCCAACCAGAATGATGCCCGCTTCCAGATTTTCCAGAATTTCATAGTTGAAACGCGCCTTGCGATTTTCGGCGATAATTTTAATACCCATGGGAGGAACCTATGCAATTAGAAGTGAGAATCAGTAAAGAGCTGTGCAATTGTGGCAAGAGAAAGAAACAGCCGTCGTGGGTGATCAGGAAAAGGTCTGAATGCAAAATGTTGGTAAAAATTCATGGCATGTTCATCTTTGGCTTCCACGATAACACCAATCGTGGCCACATCCGTCGCGTGAATAAGCGTCCGGTGTAATGCATCCAGCAATAGTAACTCGCCATAGCCACGTCCTTGAAAATGCATGTCAACCGCCAAACGGCCAAGCAGTGTTGCTGGAACAACCGGGTAACGTGGCATTCGTTTGGCAATTTCCGGCGGAAGTTCTTTTGGGGCAATGGCAAAGGCCGAGAGCGTATAGTATCCTGAAATTTGGCCTTGATCATCGTTTCGGCCATTCTGTAATGGGGTCCAGGGGGCTGGCTCCCTGGCAGGTCCAGGACAGAGTCCTGGCGGGGTATGGGGCGGAGCCCCATGCTGTTTTTTTACGCCCCCCTTTTCCCAGGATTTTTTTGCGCCGTTTGCAAAAAAATTCCAGGGGGCGGGCCATGGTCCGACTCTTGGCGCGTTGTTCAGCGCCAAGAGTCGGACGTATTGCAGGTTTTCCGAAAAAAAGCACGCATCGTGGCCGAATGGATGATCATGGCCTAAATATATATCCAGATCAACAACGCCAGAATGGAAGTCTTTTCGGTCATGTTGGGACCCAAGTGGTTCAATCAGGAGTGATTTTGATTTAGACACACATCAATCCATCATCTCTTGATATCGGGTAGCAGCTTTGCGCAACCGTTCTCCTGGGACTGGTGGATTAAGCAAGGCCGCCACGAGAAAATCGCTGTCGCGTTGGGTCAGGCGTAATACACGTTGTTCCTCGATGGTTCGTATGGCAGCTTGTTCAGCGCTATCGAGGACGAATTGCGACAGGGACCGTCCGGTCAACCTGGCGGCTTGTTCCAACAGGTTACGTCGTTCCGGGGTGACCCGCATTTGCAGGCGACTTGAATCCTTCAGTGCAAAGTTATCATTCAAGGTCTTCATGGCCCGCTCCCGTTTTTCGAAATGTACTCCATTTACAAGTATATATCAAAAAATGGCAACATATTTCAATTTTTGTTTCAAATTTCGGCCATTTTGTAACGGGGTCCAGTCAAAAAAAAGGAGGGCCAAGCCCTCCTGCATTCTTTTATGGATCGGAAAGAAAATCAATGCATGGGATGCTGATTGTCTTCCTTCATCTGGGCAAGGACCTGTTCCACCATTTTGTTGGCATCGGTTTTGGAGACGGACTTGCCGATGAGCTTTTGGGTGGCGGAGATGGTCAACTCGACAGCAGCTTCCTTGATTTCATCCAGGGCATGGCGCTTGGCCTGTTCGATTTCTTCCATGGCGGCGCTTTTTTTCTTGGCAAGTTCCTGTTCGAGATCGGCCTTGTTTTGTTCGCGCTGGCGGGCGGTTTCCTGGCGGGCCTGATCGATAATTTTGGCAGCTTCCTGGCGGGCGGCGTTCAGTTCCTTGCGATAGCTGGCCAGGACTTTTTCAGCTTCTTCCCGGGAACTCTTGGCTTGTTTCAGGTCGTCTTCGATGGACCTGCTGCGGGCATCCAGGATGGAATTGATGGCCGGGATGACGAAGCGGGTGAGGAGGTAGAGGAGGACCAGAAAGGAGACGACAGTCCAGAAAATCTGGGAGCTGAAATTGACGACGTTGAACTGAGGGAGACCGGAGGCCTGTGCATGTTGGGCGGCCTCTTCAGCGGCGTGAGCGATCGAGATCATGTCAGGCCTCCGCGTGGATCAACCTTTGCCCATGATGATGAAGGCGATGACGAGGCCATAGAGCGCGATGGCTTCGACGAAGGCGGCCCCGATCCAGACATATTTGGACAATTGGGCTTCAGCACCGGGTTGGCGGGCAAAGGCCTCGATGGTCTTGCCGAACATGAAGCCCAGGCCGATACCCGAGCCGGCGAGGCCGGCGGCGGCCAATCCCATACCGATGAAAGACGCGGCAAGACTTTCCATTGGTTCATACCCTCCTTGAACAGGATCCCGAAGGTTCCGTGGTTGAGTGACCCGGCCCGATATCGGTGCCGTGTTCAATGCATGTGGAGTGCGTCATTGATATAGACACACGTCAGAATCGTAAAGATATAGGCCTGGATAAAGCCGATGAAAATTTCAACGGCGGTAAAGACCACCGAGAAGCCGAAGGGGAGCCAGGCACCGAACCAGGGCAGGGTGGCTGTAAAGAAGAAGAGGACACCCAGAACGGTGTGCCCGGCGGTCATGTTGGCAAAGAGACGGACCGACAGGGAGACCGGACGCGCCAGATAGGAGATGATTTCGATGGGCACCATGAGGGGCAGCAGCAACACGGGCAGGCCACCCGGGACGAAAAATTTGAAGTAATGGGTACCGTGTTTGATGAACCCGAGTCCGGTTGAGAAAACGAAGACCCCGATGGCGAAGGTGCCGGTGACGACGAGCTGTGAGGTTGGGGTGAATGACCCCGGGATCAGGCCGGTGACGTTGCAGAACAGGACGAAGAGGAACATGGTGAAGACGAGGGGGAAGAATTTTTGTCCCTCTTTGCCGATGGTATCGTTGATGATGCCGCGCACGAAGAGCAATCCGGATTCGGCGATGGATTGCATGCGGCCCGGCACGAGGGTCGGGGTGCGCATGCCGAATTTGAAGACGGCGAAGGCGACTCCGATGGCGATCCAGGTCCAGATGACGGAGTTGGAGATGGAGATATCCACGCCGAAGAGGGAGATGGGGATGTATTTGACCACCTGGAAGTGGTGCAGGGGGTCCATCTTGGGGGCGGCTTCAGCGGCGGCATGGGTGGCATTGGCCGCCAGGGCAGTGGCAATCAGCATGGGCATGTCGGCATTCCGGTCGTTCTGATCTAGCGTTTCCGCTCCGCATTTGGATTGGCGGCATAATAGAGGTTCCGGAACCCGGCGGCGACCCCAAAAAAGAAAAAAATCAGGGTGGCCCAGGGTCCAGAGTTCAGCCATTTGTCGAGACCGTAGCCGATACCGACTCCGATCAGGGTGGCCGAGACCATTTCCGTACTCAGGCGCATGGCCAGTGACAAACCGGACGGACTTGCTTTTGGATCCTGTTTTTCCACGCTGCATGGTCCGGAAAGGCTGTATTCACCAAAACGTATTCCGCATGCTAGAAAAAAGAGCCGTCGCTGTCAATTGCGGCTGTCACTTTTTTGCATGCATTTTCCGGATGCGTGGTTTTCCGGGTCACTTGAAATGGAAAACAAAGACGGTTTCTGGTGTTTATCGCTGTTGGAAACCGGTCGGGAATCACGTAGGATGGATACCGGTTGCTCCTCTCTTCCTTCTCGAACTCCTTGCGCACGATTGACGACAATGGAAACGATACTGGCCATGGCCCAGGTCAACCCGCATGTGGGGAACCTGGAAGGTAATCTGGAACTGGTTTTGCGCGTGGCCCGACAGGCCAGGGCTTCCGGGGCGGATCTGGTGGTTTTTCCCGAACTGGTTCTGGCTGGATATCCTCCCGAGGATTTATTGCACAAGCCGGTTTTTCTGGAGCGTCTGGAGGGTGTCGAGGCGGCTTTGCGGCGGGGTTTGGGGGAGATTGGCATTGCGGCCATTCATGGGGGGGTACGGCGGGGGCCGGATGGCTTGTTCAATGCCGGGATTCTGGTCGAGGAGGGCCGGGAGACTGGTTTCGTTGGCAAATGGTGTCTGCCCAATTATGGGGTGTTTGACGAATGGCGCTATTTTCAGCCGGGGCGGGAGGTGCTTTTGTTTCCCTGGCGGGGTACCCTGCTGGGCATCACCATTTGTGAGGATATCTGGCATGCCACGGGACCCATGACCGCCCTGGCTCAGGCCGGTGCCCAGTGGGTGATCAATCTCAATGCCTCTCCTTACCATGTCGGCAAACGCCTGGAACGGCAGGACATTGTGGCCAGACGCATCCGGGAGACCAACCTGCCGGTGGTTTATGTCAACCAGGTGGGTGGCCAGGACGAACTGTTGTTCGATGGGGGATCCTTTGCCATGGACCGGCAGGGAAGGATTGTGACCCAGGCACCGCTCTTTCGGGAAGATGTGCGCCTGCTGCGGGTGAGCGCCCCCTCTGCGGGCATGATCGAATTCCAGTCCGTGGCGAATCCTGCGGGCGTGGCCGGAATCCAGCCGGTGGATCAGCCGGATGTGGAGGAGATACCACCCGGATCGGAACGGGAAATCTACCAGGCACTCTGTCTCGGATTGGCGGATTATGTGAAAAAAAATGGCTTCAAGGGGGTGGTACTCGGTCTTTCCGGAGGTATCGATTCGGCCTTGACGGCTGTCATCTGTGTCGATGCCCTGGGTCCAGACCATGTAGAGGTGGTCATGATGCCATCCCCCTTTACGTCCAGCGACAGTCTGGAAGATGCTGCCGATGGTGCCCGACGTCTGGGAATTCGTTTGAGTGACATGGCCATTGGCGAATTGTTTCAGGGCTTCCGGAAAGCCCTGGTCACGGAATTTGCCGGCCTTCCCGAAGGGGTTGCCGAGGAAAATCTCCAGCCCCGTATCCGGGCCACCTTGCTCATGGCCATCTCCAATAAAAAGGGGAGTCTGCTGGTCACCACGGGCAATAAAAGTGAGGTCAGTGTCGGGTATGCCACCCTCTATGGAGACATGGCCGGCGGCTTCTCGGTTCTCAAGGATGTCCTGAAGACCACGGTCTACCGTCTGGCTGAAGCCCGCAATCAGTGGGCACGCGCCGCCGGGCAAATACCGCCCATTCCCCAGCGTGTTCTGGAAAAAGCCCCCACCGCCGAACTGAAGCACAACCAGAAAGATACCGACTCGCTTCCCCCCTATCCGCTGTTGGATCAGATATTGCATCTCTACGTGGAGCAGGATTTCAGCCTGAAGGATATCGTGGCGCAAGGGGTGGATTGGGAAACGGCCGTGCGGGTGATTCGCATGGTGGATCGCAATGAATACAAACGGCGACAAGCCTGCCCGGGAGTGCGGATCACCCGGCGGGCTTTTGGCAAGGATCGTCGTTATCCCATCACCAACGGTTTCCAGGTGACGTGAACGAAATGGATGGCAACTCATGATCAAGGGAACCACAAAATCAGCCGCAACCGCAGCAGCCTCTACGGTCCATGAGCAGGAGTCGCCTGTGACTGGAGAGGAGGGGTTTTCCACGGTGATCCCTGCGGAGCCAGTGGGGAGCGGACTCAATATCGCCCAGCAAATCGGGCAGTTGCTGCGTCAGACACGCGAGTCCAGAGGGGTCACCTTCGAGGAGGCATCCCGACAGACCCGCATCCGGATTGCGCATTTGCAGGCCATTGAGGCAGGAGAGATCGGTGCCCTGCCCGGACCGGCTTTCGTGATTGGTTTTTTGCGCCTCTATGTCAAATTTTTGAATGTTTCCGAAAAAGAGACGGTGGACCGGTTTGTCGAGCAGTGGCACCAGGAAGATGGATTTCTGGCGACGCAGTTTTTTCCCCCGCCCCACAACACCTCCCGTAGCCGTCCCACAGCCTGGATGGTGGTGTTGGGAATTCTGGGACTCGTGGCCCTGATTGCCTGGTATTCCAATTCAAGCATGAACCTGCGTCTCTTTGGCCAGGGGTTGGGTGGGGGTTCCAGGATGGCCGCCGAGCGTACCGCCATGCTGGGAAAGTCTCCCGGAGAGGAAGCTTATTCCGGTGAAGATATTGCGGATATCTCCGAAACAGACATCGATGGTGATGATCAATCGTCCGTGCCTGGCTCTTCACCCTTTATCGATGGCACGGCGGATGTCCAGGGTGGTGGTGAGGAAGATGATATCGAGCCGGAACAAAGAGATGAAGATGAGGAAGATGAAAATCCTGACAGTCGGGTTCTGGCCCCGCCCAAGCCTGGGCCATTGGTGATTGCCAGACAGTCCGGTACTGCCGCCAGCAGCAGCACCAGCACCAGCGCCAGCGCCAGCATGGCCACTACAGCGGCCAGATCCGAAATGAAACCAAGCCCCGGTGGCGTGGAACCCAATCCGTCCCTGGCGACCAAACGTCCCGGTGAACCTGTGGCCATCACTGCGGCAACCAGACCCGAGATGAAACCAGGCTCCGGTGGCGCGGAACCCAATCCATCCCTGGCGGCCAAACGTCCCGGTGAACCTGTGGCCACCACTGCGGCAACCAGACCCGAGATGAAACCAGGCCCCGGTGGCATGGAAACCAAACCATCCCTGGCGGCCAAACATCCCGGTGAACGTATTGCTATTGTCGATGACGAAACGGATGGGCAAAGACCCCCTGCTGTGTCACCGGGTGCCACTTTGGACACCCCGGCGGCAAATGGTCCTGCTCACGCCATGATGGACCGCGTGCCAACCGAAAATAACCGGCGTAACGTTGCTGGCAGTATCGATGCCGCCGGGGTGCGTGTGCCGACAGGAAAAAATCAACAGGTCTTGTCTGGGCAACAGGTTCTGCCAGACCCTGGGAGTGGGGTTGTTTCCGAAACTCAAGGGGTAGGCGCATCCACTTTAACGACAACAGATGTATCTGGCGTGGAATCAGGCTCCCGGACCGGTTCCCGGGTCACCCTGGTGGCTACCGAAGAAACCTGGGTCTCGGTGCGGGATGCCGATGGGCAGCAGATCAAAAACCGGGTCATGAAACCCGGTGAACGTTTTGAGATCCCCGGTGGTGGAAAATACACGGCCCTGCTGGGAAATGCCGGAGGCGTGCAATTCCTGGTGGATGGTCGTTCGCTTCCGCCCCTGGGACGCCGGGGAGAAGTGGTACGCAATCTGGATGTTTCACCCAAGAGCCTGTTGCATCGGTTTCCATCCCTGCCCCAGGAGTGATAGAGTGTTTCGGCATACTGAAACACTCTGACCCAGGAATGATGGAATCATGACCCGTGCCCGTGTGACACTGCTGCGTCGTTCGAGTCGTCGCATCCAGGTGGGATCCGTGGCCGTGGGGGGAGATGCGCCCATCTCCGTGCAATCCATGACCAACACCGATACCCGGAATGTGGCCGCCACCCTGGAGCAGGTGTGTGCCCTGGCCGCTGTCGGGGCCGATATCGTCCGCATCTCGTGCCCGGATCAGGAAGCCGCCGTGGCCTTCGGCCATATTCGCGCCGCCTCTCCGGTGCCCCTGATCGCCGACATTCACTTCGATCATCGCCTGGCCCTGATGGTCCTGGAGCGCGGCGTCGATGGCCTGCGCATCAATCCAGGCAATATCGGCTCACGGGAACGGGTCCGCGATGTGGTCCGGGCAGCCCGGGAACGTCAGGTCTCCATCCGTATCGGCGTCAATGCCGGTTCCCTGGAAAAGGAGCTGCTGGCCCGCTTCGGCGAACCTTGCCCCGCAGCCATGGTGGAATCGGCCCTTGGCCATATCCGCATTCTCGAAGACCTCGATTTTCAGGAGATCAAAATCAGCCTGAAAGCAAGCAATGTGGCCATGACCGTCGCTGCCTATCGTCTCCTGGCGCAACAGGTTCCCTACCCGCTGCATCTCGGCGTGACCGAAGCCGGAGGGTTGCTCCCCGGGGCCGTCAAATCGGCAGTCGCTTTGGGAATGTTGCTTTCCGAAGGAATTGGGGATACACTGAGGGTTTCTCTCTCTGCCGATCCGGTCGAAGAGGTCCGGGTGGGGTTTGAAATCCTGAAATCCCTGGGGTTGCGTTCCCATGGTGTCGATATCATCTCCTGCCCCACCTGTTCCCGCCAACGGTTTCCGGTCATCGCCGTGGTGGAACAACTGGAAAAGCGTCTGGCCCATATCCGGGAACCTGTCACGCTGTCGATCATCGGCTGCGTGGTCAACGGCCCGGGTGAGGCACGCGAAAGCGCCGTGGGTGTGGTCGGGGGCGAGGGCGACAATTTGTTGTACCTTCAGGGAGTGCCGGTTGGAAAAATCTCCGATGCGGCGCTGGTGGATGCCCTGGTGAGCCGTGTGGAAGAAGTGGCTGCTCAATTGAGAACAACCCGATCATGAAAGATTTTGATAAGAGGCTGTCTAATAACTTGTTAATTTCAAAAAACAAATGAAAAACTGGGATGGAGGTCCAGGAGGAAGGGCTGTGC
>JADGCO010000096.1 GCA_015228935.1 Magnetococcales bacterium
ATTGACTTGACATGACAAATCCGGATTTTATACTGCGGATATGGGTGAAAAAATCAAAATATTCCTGCGTGGATTTGGTCGAGCTTTCAGTATCGCTCCTCGTGCGGAGTTTTGTGTAGAGATCAAAACACCTGAACAAATTATCGCTGATAGCTGGGAGAATGTTGGCCATGAAATCAGCCATGCCATGGTGAGGTTTTCGGAAGATCAATATGTCAAGGAAACGGATGCCCATTCAGCAGAAAATAGATCAACAGGAAATCATTAAAAATGCCCCTGCGTTGCAAACAATTAAAAAAATTGAGTATGAGGGACCAATTCCACCTCCAGTGATCCTTGAAGGATATGACAGGCTGGTGCCTGGCGCAGCCGAAAGGATTATTTCAATGGCAGAAGAAAGTGCAAAGTTTTATCAAGAGATAACATTGCTAAAATTAAAATCTGAAATTGGAATTGAAAATAAAGGGCTTAATTATGCCTTGATTATATCTGTATGTTGTATTTTATCCGGACTTGTGGCGATATGGCTTGGCAATCCAGGTGCCGGTGCGACCATAATTACAGGCACCCTGACGGGTGGAATCGTTACTTTTATCACGGGAAAAAATAAAATAAATCCAAAAAAATCTGGCCCATGACGAATCCGAATTTAATTTATTATATTCGAGAAACATCAGGAGTGATATGTTCGGTATATTACTGAAACTCCGTCGTCAAGCCACAACCTGGATCAAGGACCGGTTTCCTTTTCTCATCCGGCAGGCCAGTCACCACGAACCTCTCTTTGAGGTCATGCTGCTGGCCGCCTTGCAGGAGCCGATGACGGTTCTCGAACTGGGTTCCAGTGATGGCCATGAAACCCTGGCCATGCTGCGGACAGGTGGGGCGGGGTTGCGTCTGCACCTGTTGGAACCGGTGCCTGCCAACAGGCGTCGTGTCCAGCGCCGCATCCGCTGGCAATATCCCCGGGATGACCGGATTCGTTTCCATTCCCTCGCGGTTTCCGACCGGGATGCCGAGGGAGCTTTTTATCTCTCCCGTGATCACGACAATCTCCATTCGGCCCGCCCCTCCGAGGTGGCAACCGAAAAAGTCCCCATCCAGTTTGTGCGGTTGGATACCTTCTGCCAGCGCGAACACATCACCCCTCCCCTGCTGATCAAGATGGATGTCGAGGGACACGAGGTGGAAATCCTGGCTGGCGGCATGGAATTTTTCACGACCCATGACAACATTCGCATCCTGCTGGAAGTGCATCCAGAGCGGTACACGCCCGATCATTCCCTGGAAAAACAGTTGCAAAAATTGTTTGCAGCCGGTTTTTATCCGCGTCTGGTCGAGTCGGCTGGTGTACCTGTTCCGGAGCGTTTTCGGGAACTCGGCCTGCAACCGGTGCAGGTGGCCAAAAATCGGGGTCTCTATGCCGGCCTGACCCCCGGGCAGGTTCTGGAATTTGCCTGCCGGGAGATCATCAATCCCATCGGGGATACCGGGACGGTGACGCGCAAGATTGTGCGCTCCCTGCTGCTGGAAAAACCGGTTCCTGCCGGGGAGAAACCATCGGAGTGACAAGTGAAAAAATGGTTCCCCTGCTGCTGAAAATGGATGCTTTTGCCAGGAATGGAAAATGGTGCGGGTGACACGCTGGCGCGTGATCACCCGGTTGCCGCACAAGGGTAATATTTCCGGAGACAAACCATGCGTCTGACAGTCATGATGCCGGTCTATAATGGGGAACGTTATCTTGCGGCGGCCATCGAGGGTATACTGGGGCAGACATGGCGGGAGTTCGAGTTTCTCATCTGTGATGATGGGTCGGTCGATGCGACCCCCGCCATTTTGCGCCAATATGCCCAAAAGGATGCACGGATCCGCATACTGACCTTTGCTAAAAACCGGGGCCAGACCGAAGCGGCCAATCATTTGCTCCAGCACAGTCGTGGAGCGTATATTTGTCGCCAGGATGCGGATGATTATTCGCAACCCGAGCGTCTGGCGCGGCAGGTGGCCTATCTGGATGCCCGTCCAGAGACAGGCATGGTTTTCACGGGCAAGCGGATGCTGGCTCCCAATGGTCTCCCCTTTGCCACCATCTGCATGCCGGATGACCATGCGCTTATTGCCGGTTTCATGGCCCGGGGCATCAATCCCATTGTCAATGGCTCGTTCATGATCCGGCGTGCCGTCCTGCTGGCGGCGGGTACCCCCACCTATCGCTTTCGGGCCGCCGAAGATTGGGACCTGTGGCAACGGTTGGTGGGCACCACCCGTTTTGGCACGATTCCCGAACCGCTCTACGACATGCGCTATTATGGGGGCACCGTATCGTTCAAGATACGCACCCTGGAGCGCAGCATGTTGACGGCCATGGGCAACAGTCAGGACCCGAATACGGCCCATTCCGTGACGGCCATGGCCGACAGACTCGATCAGGCCATCGTGGGAACTCCCCAAAAACCCCCACCTCCAGCCACCGGCTATGAATCCTATCTGAACGGTCAGGCCCTTTTCAAACACGGTCGCTTTCGCGAAGCCCTGCTGGCCTTCACCGCTGCCTTGACAGACGCCGAATATCGGCGCAAGGCTTTTCTGTTTGCCGGACTTTCCCTGCTGGGGCCGTGGGGACAATGGTTGCATCATCGGGTTGCCGAACAACGTCATACCTATCATGCCTGTCGTTGTCTGGGTTTTCGTTTCTGAAACGCATCTCCCAGACCATCGTATTGCGTTTTATTGCAATCATTCAGTTGAGGCTCCGTGTCAGTACAGATTTGCGGCGTCAGTCGTGCAGAGAGACCTTGTTCCCGTGGATTGCGCAGCAGCCTCCATGGTATAGTATCATGAACAATAACAATGGAGTGAACCGAATTTGTCAACCATGACCATGCGGCACATAGACCGCAACATGCGTTTGCGTTTGCATCTGTTGCCTTTGGTGGCCGTTCTCTTCCTGAGCTTCTATGGCAAGGCGGTCTGTCCTTTGCTGGATGAACTCTCCCTGACACGGGTGGTATCCGGTCTTGGTGGCGTCTGTCTGCTGCAAATCCTCCTGCGGGAACTCTCCTGGTATGTATTTCCGGTATCCCGCCACCATGTTTCCCTGGCACGCCATGCTTTCCGTCTTTCCGTCACGACCTGGATCCTGACCGGAATGGCTGCCGTCATCACCCACAGCATCCTCTATCCGGATTTTCCCATGGGAAGCCATCTCAAACTGGTCTCCGGCTACTGGGGACTGGGGGCCGGCATCCTTTCCCAACTGGAATACGTCATCCTTGAATATTATTTTCGCCGCACCTCTCCTGACCTTGCCGCCCTGGTTCCGGAGCGCATTGCGGTACGTCTCATGGAAGGGTTTACCCTCTTCACCCTGGTACCGGTTCTCATCATGGTCTTGATGAGTTTTCGTTTTGTTCTGGAGGGGTATACCGACCAGGACACGGCACTGGAAGTTTTATTTCTGGGTTGCAGTTTTGTGTTGGTCAGCCTGTCTGTCTCCTGGCTTTATGGTCGTACCCTGCATCAGGATTGTGAAAACCTCCTGGATGCGGTGCATAAAATTGCTGCCGGTGCCTTTCAGATCCACGTGGATCCATCCCGGGGTGATGAACTGGGTCGGGTGGCCATGGGCATCAATGACATGGCCCAGGGGTTGTTGTTGCGGGAACGGATCCGGGAGGCCTTTGGACGGTTTGTCAATCCCCAGGTGGCGGAAACCTTCATCAACCAGTTCGCCCGGGATGACAAAGTTGTACGCATGGGCGGTGAACGGCGGGAAGTGACGATCCTGATGGCCGATCTCCGGGATTTCACCCCCCGGGCAGAACGGATGGATCCCGAAGCCCTGACCCTGTTGTTGAATGGCTATTTCACGGCCATGGTCAAGGCCATTCAGGCCCATGGCGGGATGGTGGACAAGTTTATCGGCGATGCCATCATGGCGGTGTTCGGGCTGGATGTCAGTGACCGTGATCATACCGTTGCCGCCCTGGCCGCCGCCCTGGATATGCGAAAAAATCTGCTCCAGTTCAACCGCGAACGCCCGGATGATCCGGTCAACAATGGTATTGGCATCCACCGGGGAGAGGTGGTGGCCGGTTATTTCGGCACTCCGGATCGCCTGGAATTCACGGTTGTGGGACATGCCGTCAATCTGGCGGCACGGATCGAAAGTCAGGCCAAATCTCCCCATCCGCCTCTGTTGTTCAGTGCCCTTGTTGCCGACCGGGTCCGGCATCTCTATCCGGTCCGGGAAGTGACCACTGCCTCCCTGAAAGGGGTTTCCGAAGAGGTGGTCTTGTACACCGTAACCGAATAATAATTCACATCTCGCGGTTTGTTGGGGCTTCGCCCCTGTCCCCACCGGGGCTTCGCCCCTGGACCCCCACCGGGGCTTCGCCCCTGGACCCCACTGGGGCTTCGCCCCAGACCCCACTGGGGGATGAATCCCCCAGACCCCCTCTTTTTTTTCAATTTGTTTTTTTTTATTTTTGCTTCAAAATTACCAAAGTCAGGTCATCATAGATTGTCTGGGCACCCACATGGCGCTTGACATCAGCCACCACAGCCTCCTTGATCTCCTCGGCCTCCAAATGCCGATTCCGGACCGCCACCTGACAAAGACGTTCCAAACCATAGAGTTCCTGATGCAGATTGGCCGCCTCGGTAATGCCATCCGTATAGAGGATCACGACATCCCCCCTGTCCAGGGTAAGTGTGGTTGCGTTGACGTAGGGAAGAATATTGTCAACCAGACCGATGGGAAAACCCAGCTCCTGGGTATCGACGACAGTCAAATCGCCTGCCTGCCGCACCACCAGCAACGATTCGTGCTGGCCACTGATGCGCAGATGACCGGCAGGTGAATATTCGGTTTGATCCTTACCGGGTGAAAGGCCAGCACCTGCCCCTGAATATTCCCCATCTGAACTGATTCCCGGTGTGTAGTCCACCAGGACAAGAGTCAGGTTTTTGTCAGACGCCATGCGGTTGATGTTGGCAAAGAGGGCACGATTGAACAGCTCCAGCCGCATTCCAACCTCGATCTCGGGAAAACTGAACAGGATGCGGACCATGCTCTGGGTCATCAACATCAGCACACCGCTTTCCAGGCCATGCCCGGTCACATCACCAATACCAATCAACAGACGGCCATCCTCCCCTTGCAGAATATCATAATAATCCCCCCCCACCTCCGAGGCCGGTTCCATGAAAGCCGCCATGTCCAGATGGTCATGGATCAGCAGCTCTGTCTGGCGGGGCAGGACCATTTGTTGAATCTGGCGGGCAACCATCAATTCGGCCCCCAGGCGCAGATTTTCCTGCTTGAGACTTTCGTTCAGTTGCCGGATCTCTTCATTGGCCCGCTCCAACTGGGCCGTGCGCTCGGAAACCTGTTGTTCCAGAATGCGATTGTAGGCCTTGAGGGTTTGAATGGCCTTGCGCACGAAATACAACATGACCGCCACCAGAAACACCGCCGAAATCAAACCGGCAATGAACTGGTTGCGAAACAGGGTGAAGGATTCGCTTCGCGGCATGCCCACCGCCAATGACCAGTCCAGAACAGGAATGGAGGCCAGCACGGTAATCCACTCCCCGGAACTGCTTGCCTGCCGGAACAAGGGTTCCAGTCGCGGCTGATAATCCGGTGTGGCCACCACGCGCACACCCTGCTGATTGCACAAGACCGCCGTGATGCCCGCCTTGCCGAGTTCGGCCAGCATGGTCTGGACCAGCTCGCGGATGGATTGACGCAGTACCAGATAACCCTCAACCTGTCCGTTGATTTGCAACGCCTTGAGAGACAACAAATCCATCTGCCCCTCTGCACCCCGGTCAACGTGATGCACGGCCCGTTTTTCCTTGCTGGCCAGATCACGCAGTTGATTTTCCGGATCAAAATTGTCGTATTGGTGAACTGTCTTGCCGTCGTTGATCTGCAAAACCGGTCCCCCCCCGTTGCTGGTCAGGAGCTGGATGCGGTCATACCGGGGTTTGACCTCATGGACCCTTAAAAAGAAAAGCTCAAGACCGGACAGGGCATCCACCATGCCGTCATTTTCCTGAAACGACCGAAAGGTGAAAAAATTTTCATTGTCGCGATGGGCGGCCAGGATGGTCAGGTCTTCCTCACTTTCGCGGAGAATATGCGACAAAATCTGGGTCTTGCCGGCGGCCTCGCGGGTCAGGCTGGCCACGGTTCTTTTTTCGAGCATTTCCAGAACCATGCTGCCGGAAAGAATCCCCTGGACGAGGAGGACCAGGAAAGTCAGCGTGGTCAGGGCCAAAAGCAGCTTGTAACGAAACTTGATCCGCATGGCACACGTCACTATGGCAAACAATCGATTTCAAGGTTCCTGGTCACCAAAACGGCTATGCCAGATTTTGGCCAGATCGTCGCCATCCTTGAGATTGACCACCCCCTGGGCGGCGATGATTTCCTGACCGGCATCACTCAGCGCATAATCAATGAAAGCCTGGGTTTGCGGTGAGATTTTTTGCCGATTGACAACCATATAGAGCGGGCGGTAGAGGGCATATCGGGCAGTGCGAATATTGTCCCGGGTCGGGGCCACGCCGTCGAGTTCGAGAATTTTGACGCCCAGTTTGCGGGCTGAGCTGACCCCATCAATGGCCATGGCGGTGGAAAAGGATTCCACTTTTTGTTCGACGGGGTTGCTGGATTTGACCTTGAGAGAGCGGGCACGATAGTCAAAATTCGGGTCGTTGAAGACCAGGCGGCGAAACATGTTGCCGACGCCCGACTCCTTTCCTTCCCGGTCGATGAGGGCTATTTTTTTGGCCTCGCCTCCCAGCGTGTCCCAGGAGTCGATCTCGCCCAGATAGATTTTTTTGAGATTGTCCAGGGAGATATTGTTGACCGGGTTGCTGGGGTGGACGATGACCACCAGGGCATCCCAGGCCACCTGGATCAGGCGGGCATTTTGTTCTTCGGGGAGGATTGAGTGGGTCGCATCCTGGAGGCGGGCGCGACAGGTTCCCCCGAGGTGGGCGGAGGAGGCAGCCACGGCGCGGATACCTCTGGCCGCTCCGCCACCGGTCAGGACAATCTTCTGGCCGGTTTTTTGTTCAAAGGCCTGGGCCAGTTCGGACATGAAGGCTGTTTTGGTGATGCCGCATCCGGTCCATTGCAACTCTTCGGCGCTCCAGGCCTGGATGCTCCAGGAGGCAACCGCCAGCAGCAGGATCATTCCCCATCGATTCATGTGTATCTCCCTGGAAATTGTCGGCTTTATAATATTTCCAAGACCAGAGCGGGCATTAATTTTTGCAGATTGGTCAGGGATTTTTTCTGCCAGGCCACGGCCTGGGAACCCCTGATGGTCAGGGCGGATGTCTGGCGATTGCGAACCTCGATGACAAACTTCGAGAGCATGGCAATGCCGGAGCTGTTGAGAAATTCCAGCTCCTTGATGTCCACGATCAGGGAATCGGCGGCTTTGCTGGCTGCCGAAAGCAGCTCGGTGACCGGGGCGTACTCCTGAAGCCCATTGAGGCGGAGGATGCCCTTGATGATCACCTGCCGGGAGGCTTCATCATAGGTGATGGCATAGGCATCACCACGAATATTTGTTTCCATGCTGGTCTATCCCTGCGTCAAATGTCCAGTTGAACCTGGGTGGTGATGGTGACAGCATCATCCGTAACATAATGAAATTTCCAGGAAAGCCGTGCCTGGTAGTCATTGATCATGGTCAGCAGCCCCAGTCCGGAGGAGGAACCGTCCACGGCATTGGTTTCCAACTGTTGGATGTACATATCGTTCGGATCGCTGATGGCCAGGCGTTGGATGAAGGTTTCGAATGCGTTGGCCTGGTCTGGATTGACGCTGTTCGTTTCATTGAAAACGATACGCTCATTTTCCAATTGTACTTGAATCAGGATGGGGTATGGCAACCGTTCATCGCTGTATTTCATGGCATTTTCAAGCAGTTCATTGGCGATGTAGCTGACGGCTCCCCGGATTTCGGTCTGGCGCTGGCCACTGGCGGGATCTTCGTCCACCTTGGGAAAGAAGGTGGTCACGTAGTCTGCCAGAAAATCTGCTGAAAGACCATTGTTGCGCCAGCGTTGTTGGAGGGGAACGGACCCGGGCATGAAACTGAGGATCAGGCTTTCGATCCTGTCGTTTTTGCCTGGTTCGGCAAAATCACCGACAATTTTCAGCATGACTCCTTCTCCTGATATTTTGTCCTGCGTGCTTCACGAAATTTTTCCGTGCCTGATTCTGTGGAGATTGATCACAGACACATTGTCCGTGGTGGGTGACCGGCGCATGCCGATGCCGTCGGGGTGCATCATACCGGCAGGGAGGTAATTGAAAAAGTATCCCGGCCACTGCTTTTGGCAATGTAGAGTTGTTGATCTGCGATCATGAGCAATTCCGTGGGCAAGATATCTGCACGGGGCACGATGACGCTGCCGCCCTGACTGATGGTGACCAGGCCATGGGGGGAGCGTGCATGGGGCAGGGCCAGGTCTCGCAGGCGGAGCCGCAGGCTTTCGGCCACTTCCTGCACGCCGGCGGCATTGGTTTGGGGCAGGAGGATGACAAACTCTTCGCCGCCGTAGCGGGCGGCCAGGTCGGAGGGGCGTTGGCAGCTTTTGGCCACGGCCACAGCCACCCAGACGAGGCATTCATCCCCTTTCTGGTGGCCGTAAAAATCATTGAATTGTTTGAAATGATCCACGTCGCACAGGAGCAGGCCCAGGGGTTGTGCGCTGCGTTGGCAGCGTTTCCACTCTTTTTTCAGGGCCGCATCGAAGGCTCGGCGGTTGGCGATTCGGGTGAGGCCATCCAGCATGGACAATTTTTCCATCTGGCTGTAGCGTTCCAGCCATTGGGTATCCATTTGGTCGCTGTGTTCGGTGACGGTTTTGACCAGCAGTTCCAGGTCATCTTTTTGCTGTTTCAGGTGATTCAGGAGCTGTTCCAGGCGGGATTCCGCCAGGATGCGTTCATGGATTTCGGCGGTGAGTTTTTCGTTGGTGGCGACCAATTGTTCTTCGATGGCATCGCCGTGGTCGATGGCGGTTTGCAGGGCCAATTCCAGGTCGTCCCGTTCCTGGCGCAACTGTTTGATTTCGTTTTTCAAAGTGATCAGGTTGGTTTCCATGATGTTTTGAGGTTGGATGGGGTGGACGGGCGATGTGGGGAGTTTAACATTTGTGGCGGGAGATGAACAAAATAAAAGGAAGGAAAAAAGAAAAAACGAAAAAAAAGAAAAAAGAAAAAAGAAAAAACAAAATGAAAGACTGGGATGGGGGTCTGGGGGAAGGGCTGGTCCCTTCCCCCAGTGGGGGCCAGGGGCGAAGCCCCAAAAAGGTGGTCAAGCCAGGAACCATGCCAATGTGGAAAAAAAAGGTGCAACCCATAGAATAGAGCCATAAACCTAAAAATAACTTAAACAATATCCAGAAGCCATTGAAAGACAAACTTACAGAATAATCAACTTGCCTGGAAACGTTTTCCATGGCAAAATGGATGGAAAATATTCGCAGAATGAAATATAAAAATCATTCCAGGCAAGAGGAACACACCATGCCCTTGCCCCAAGGGCATGGAGGATCATTCCTCACATCTCAGAGGCTGTTCATCAACCCTCGGATAAAAAAAATCGGAAAGAAAGATTTTATTGGGGCTCCGCCCCAAACCCCGCCAAAAGGAAGGGCACAGCCCTTCCTCCTGGACCTCCATCCCAGTTTTTCAAACGTTTTTCAACAAATGAGGCTGAACGGCTCCCTTTTTTTTAAAAAATGGATTAAAATAGCCGCTATCCATTGTCGATACCTGCCCGCAAAACGGAGATCCATGTGTTGGACTTGAGCCTGTTTTATAAAATGGCCCACCGGGTTCGGCATGCCAGCATCTTGAAAAATCAGGAATGGTTGTGGAATCTCTTGCGGCCCTTTTTCCGGACCATTCTCGGCCTGGAAAAAAATGGCATCAAACTGACCCTCTCCAGTGGCTGTGAAATCCGCATCCCTGCGGAATGTCTCTCCTGGATGGAATGGACCCATTATGAGCTGCGCGCTGTCAAGGCCATGACGGATTGGATCCGCCAGCATCCCCGGGCAGTGATCGTCGATGCCGGATGCTCCTTCGGTTATTTCAGCCTCCTGGCCCTGGCAACCTCCCCGGAGGTGAAGGTGATCGCCATCGATGCCGATATTTCTTCCCTCATTGCGGCAGAAAAAATCTGCCAATACCACGACGGAGCCAGACGCCTGCTGCTCGTCCACGGTTTACTGTCGAACCAACACCAACACGCATGCACCCTGCAAACGGCTGTGGCCGATACCACACATAAAATCAACCAACTGCGGGCCACGTTTGATCGATCCAAAATGGCCTACGTCTGCCTGCACGATCAACCAGGAAATGACATTCCCCTGCATACACTCGATCAATTGCTGGAAACACAAGCCACCCCCGGCCAGGATCTCCTGATCAAATGCGATGTGGAAGGCGCTGAACTGATTGTCCTGCAAGGTGCCGTCCAATTGCTTGACAAAAACCCGGCCCTGCTGCTCAGTGTCCACCCGACATTGTTACAAGATTATTTCAAGCAAAGCCGGGAAGATGTGCATGCCTTTCTGCTCGCGCAAGGATTCAAGGTTGAATTTCTTGATGTGGAACACGAGGAACATTGGTTTGCAGAAAAATCATAGTCATTCAATCTGGCAGGCATGCCTCGCGACCACGGCGGTTCAGCCACCCGTCTGATCCCCTTGCAGAAAACGATACCAGTCAGCCGGAGTGTCCACATCCCACTGACGCGACAGTTCATACCATGACCAGCCCAGGGCCGCCAAACGTGCCCGGGTTGCCATGGCCACCCCGGGCGTACTCCAGATCATCCCCTGAAACAGGGAGGGGGCGGCTTGCCGCAAACCCAGTAACAAATATCCCCCATCCTCCGTGGGACCCAGGACAGCCGGCACCAGGGCCAGAGCCTGTTCCGCCGCATCCAGATCGACCGGCGTAAGCGAAACAGCATCGCTGCCGATCAGGAGCATGAGATCGGTTTCAGCCAGGGCCACATCGACAATGGCCGCCATGCGCTGCCCCAGATCACCCGGCGGCTGCACCCGCAACTCGTCGGGTTCAGCCAAAGCGGCACAAAGCGGGTGACCGGTATCCGGCGTAAACCACAAACGAAACAAACGCCCGGGCCGCGCCTGACACCATAAACGGGCCATGGTCGCCACCTGCCGCAACAACCGGACCTGCGCCCGCGCCGCCCCTGCGGCCCCCAGTTCGGGAATCAGGCGCGTCTTGACCAGACCCGCAACAGGCACCTTGCCCATGAGGTGCAGTGAGATTTGTGCCATACTGGAGTATCCGGTTCAAATATGATGGACAGCGTTTCTGTGCAAGTTGAGATGAAAGGATATACATGGCCCTGTTTGAGCGCAATCACGCTGAACCAATCCTGGACATGCTCACACCTTATCTTGCCGACAAACGGTGGTTTGCCGCCAAGGGCCACCACATCGAGCGCATCGATATTCTGGAACAGGGCGAGTGGCATACGGAGACAGGCCATTGGCTTCTGACCCTCATCGAGGTGCATTGCACCGATATACCACCCCAGACATATTTTCTGCCCCTGGCCATCTGCCGGGAAGACAACGCCGGCGAGGATAAACTCAAATCGTTGGAATCCTGGTCGCTGGCGTGGGTCAGAGAGGAGGAACGGAGCGGTCTCCTCTACGAAGCCTTTGGTGATGACCAGTTTTGTCGCACCCTGGTGCGAAGCATGGGACAGAATGTGAATCTTCCGTTCGGCGAGGGACAGATCGAGTTTCGTGCCAGTCACCTGTTCGGCGAACTGGCCGATTGTGTCGAGGAACCGGTCCATCATCCGGCCCTGGAAATGAGCCATACGGCGGTCTGTTTCGGCAACCGGCTTTTTCTCAAGGGGTACCGTCGTCTCCAGGCCGGTACCAATCCAGAGGTGGAAGCAGGACGCTTTCTGACCGAGCGGTCACCCTGTTCCCCTGTCGTGCCCGTTGTCGGTACTGCGGAATTTCGCCGTGCCGATGGTCAGACGCTGACACTCGCGTTGCTCCAGGCCTACGTGGAAAACCAGGGTATCGGCTGGAATTTTGTCGTGGACCATCTCGAACGCTTCCTGACCGAACAATTGGCCGAGCCGGCACCTCATGCGGTCGAATCCCCAGACAGTTTCCACGGTTTCCTTCTCTCCCTGATGGACATACTCGGTCGTCGGACTGCCGAACTGCACCAGGCATTCGGGCACTCCGTCGGTGAGGTTGCCTTCGAACCCGAGCCGATCACTCCAGAGGACCTCGTCACATGGAGTACCCGGTTGCACGCCGATGCCGTCGGCATACTCGACATTCTGAAAAACCAAGGCAACGATTTGCCGGTCGAACTGAGATCCGCCATGGATCACCTGCTGACGTTGCGTCCCATCCTGCTGGACCACATTTCCAGACTGGCCACAATGGATATTGTTGCCGCCAAAATGCGGTATCACGGCGATTATCACCTCGGCCAGGTCTTGCTGGTGAAAAACGATTTTATCATCACCGACTTTGAAGGCGAACCGCTCCGGTCCATGGAGGAACGCCGCCAGAAACATTCGCCACTCCGGGACGTTGCCGGCATGTTGCGTTCTTTCAGTTATGCGGCGACGGTGGCGACCAATCGTGTGACCACCGAGCGGCCCGCCGACCGCCGGCGCCTGGGTCCCATGGTGCAGGCCTGGGAACAGGAGGCAACAGAGGTGTTTCTCAAAGGGTATCGCGCAGCCATTCAGGGTTGCCCGGGGTGGCCGGTTGACCCCAATGCCGCTGAACAGCTCATCCAATTTTTCATCATCGAAAAAGCCCTCTATGAATTGCGTTACGAAATGGCCAATCGACCTGACTGGTTGTCCATCCCGCTCTTCAGTCTGATCAGAAAACTGGAGCAACAATAACAGGGTGAAGCATCAGCTCATGGCTGATACAAGTTTAAACTTTAATTTGCTTATTCTTTTGTAATTATATGCTGTTTTGGCTCAATCCACATGTCTGAAAACTCCTATTCTCTCATGCCTTGCACAGTTATTTACTTTAATATTTACTATAAAATATTACATTGACTGTTGATTTCCACTGATTTACACTTCGTTGTAATTTCTTGAATGGCTGTGGCAGTCTGTGGTGCATGGTTATCATAAGGTGAATGTTTGTCTTGGATTTTTTTCTGCCATGAAGTGGAACAGGGACGTTCGGCGTGTTGCTTTGTGTTGCAAGGGCCTGTGAAATTTTTGCATTGCGATGCGAATGTGGACATGCAACTGTGAATTCAACCTTGAATCATATGGGAAATTTATCTTGAATGCTCTTACCGACAGGGATTTTGAATCCGACGATACGATGCTGAAGCAGATTCAAGAGGACGCATCTAATCGTTACAAACCGCATGCCATAGAAATACACCGGTTTGGTAGCCCTGATGTAGTTTCCGGTGAGGATTTTTTGAACAAATGCGGAAAGAACCATGAACAAGGCCGCTATTTACAAAAATACCTGACATGGATGGACGCTGCTTTCGTATTGCAAGAAAAAAATTATTCTGATTGGGAATTTGCTTCGCAGTTTCAGGTATATTATGGTGCAAGTGCAGCCGGTTATCCAAATCTATGTCAGCGTTATCATTATATTTCCAAGCTCCCCTCTCTTTGCGATCTACTGGGTGAGACCAAAAAAGGTCAATGGATGCTTGGAGAAGACATGGATAAATTAGTCAATCAGTCATATGAATTTTATAAAACACGGATATATGAACATTTTGATAAAATTAAATCATTGCTGAATTCCATGCAAGATCAGGATGCGACAGAAAATATGTGGATTCCAACATTGCTCATGTTGGAGCGGGCTATGGAAATAAATCCATCAGATCGAACATTGGAAGATTTTGCGGTTTTAGATGCGAGCATTCTGTCTGTCATTCGTATAATAAAAGATGGATCAATGCTCGGTACCATTATTGAACATCGACGTGATTTTGAAAAGATAATTCTGGAAAAATTAGTTGGTGGATTGGCCAGGTTCAGGCAAGACGGACTTGGACCATATGGTTTGTTTCCCGAAAAACCCCAGATTGAGTTTCCTGAACTCTACATTCGCTGGCACCTTGAAAGTTTTTTGCGGGGTATCCACTGTCTACAGGAGGATGTGAGTTCAATTTCGTTTGGCATCTTCAGTATGGTTCACCTGCTCAGTGGCATGCCGCAGATGGATATGGCGAACCACGATGATATTAGTGCAAAGAAATGGCTTGAAACTACATTAAGAATCGCCCGTTCAGGTGATCGTTTTGCCATTAATCAGTTGCAAAGCTCATACTTAGGTTATATAGTTCGACGTCCTTTGATTCACGCACCACTTGGCAGGACGTTGTTAAGATGGCCGTTATCGCCCGACACACCTTACAAGCCCCGTGTCACCAATACCTTCCGAAACTACAAGGCGCATATCCAGGGAATAACGCTTAATATTACTGGACTTGTTTGGCAACAACAGGATCAGGCCACAAGTGCTTGCGCATCTCAGGCGTTATTCAGTGCATTTCAGGCGTCGGCGTATCGTCATGTGAGTACGCCCCCCAGTCCGGTCATTACCATACTGGCCAACAAGTTCCACTCGGCAGGCCAACGAACCTTTCCTTCGCGGGGTCTTAATTATCAAAACCTTGCCGAGGCCATTCGTCAACAGGAAGGTCTTGTGCCACTGGTAATCAGCGGTGACTTGCAGGGTGGCTTCACGCGGCTGAAGTTCAATGCTTTTTGTCCATCATTTCTATTTGGGGAATTTCCTGTACTTTTGTTCGGGGAACGGGAAGGACATGATGATAAACACGTCATATGCCTGACCGGGTTTCACTCAAGAACCTTGAATAGCATTGGGCATCAGGAAGAAACAATAGATGATCAACCTTCAGACAAAGCTTGCGTCTGTGGGGATTTCAATATTGACACCTACTATGGCCATGATGTTTCCATTGGGCCTAATGTCAGATTTTTATTGTGTATATCAAAAAATGAAAGAAAGCCGTTAAGTGACAGGTATCGAAATTCATCTTCAAATCCAGACAAACCTCGCACGCAACAGAGAGCTGTTGTTTTGAGCAATACGGGTCCTGCATCAGTGCCTACTGATAGCAGGATGAACGAAATCATTGGAAATGCAAGAAGAATAACTAGATGCGTGCAGAACGGAATCAATGGTGTCATTCCCGATAGAAATACCCGGGATGTGGTTGACAAATTTAACACCACTTTTCCATCTGATAAACAAAAAATAGCTGAATTTGTGCCGGATGTCATGATTGTGGCTCTGCCAAAAAATATTCGCTCGGATCCAGGACGATTCTATAGTGCAGCCTACGATAAAGTATTGGTCCTGGCCCAGGCAACTCAATATTTAAGCAAAATTCATCTGCCTGGTAAAAAAGACACGACCGGCACGTTCTGGCCGTATGCCGGATCTTTTAAAGGTCTTTCTTTTACAATGCGTTATGTTGCATTGAGCGGATATCTGGAAACCGGTCTGCGTCGTCATCTCCCTCCTGATCCCGGGCTGTTATCCCGGGTCCGCAAGAAGATTGTTGAAAACACGAGACCTATGTCGCAACACGTTGGCTTGCTGCGTATCGGCCTGCGCCTCGCGGATACCAAAGAACACCGGAAAATCGTGACCAGACCTCTGATGGACTTGGTGTATGACACAACAGTCACCGATCTGCTCCACCCGGTTTTTGCTCATATCAGGTACCTCAAAGTGGCTGACGACATCATCAGACTATCCAAACATCGAATCAAGGAATACATCGATATCTTGCATGACAAGCTGCATGGTGATCTGCTGGGCTACCAGACTGAGCATGGCTGTGAAAGGCTGGCTGCTTTCGGCGAACCAATCCCTGCCTACTCC
>JADGCO010000097.1 GCA_015228935.1 Magnetococcales bacterium
CCTTCCTCCTGGACCTCCTTCCCAGTTTTTCAAACGTTTACTAAAATAGGGGGGCCGAATAGTTACAAAAGGGTTTGACATGAAAGGCTTTGTCATGGCTTTGCCCCGAACCCCATCAGGTGGAAGGGCACACCCCTTCCTCCTGGACCTCTATCCGGGTTTTTCAAACGTTTTTTTCATGGGGAGATGAATCGTTACGAAAAACGTATGAAACCCTGTGTTTATTCAGCCGTGAATTGTTGTTCCAAACCATGAAAATGGTCCGTGGCGACCACTTTTTTGAAGGCAGCGAAATCCATGGCATGGGCGGTCACCACGCCCTGTTCGCGCAGTTCCCGGAAACATTTTTGCATGGCTGCCGTGGCGGCAAACAGGGCCGACAGGGGCGTCACCCCCAGCTTGAAACCCATGGCCGCCAACTCCGACAGAGGGAGAGTTGGGGTGTGCCCCCCCTCGACGAGGTTGACCATGAGCGGCATGCCGGCAAGTTCCCGGGTAATCGTGCGCAACTCGGCCTCGGATTGGGGGGCTTCGATAAAAATCATGTCGGCCCCGGCAGCACGATAACTGTGGCCACGCCGGATGGCTTCATCCAGGCCAGCCACGGCCCGGGCATCGGTGCGGGCGACAATGACGATATCACCCGCCTCCTCCCTGGCGTGGACGGCAGCACGAATTTTCTGGACATGCTCTTCCCGGGAGATGATCCGCTTGCCGCTCATATGGCCACACTTTTTCGGCCACTCCTGATCTTCCAGGATGATTCCGGCAATGCCATGGCGTCTGGCCGTGGTGACAGTCCGGATGACATTCAAAGGGTTGCCATAGCCGGTATCCATGTCCGCGATCAGGGGAATGCGCACCGTGGCGGCCATGTTTCCCGCCATCTGCAACATTTCCGTCCCGGAAATCAGGCCGATATCGGGCATGCCCAAGGTTGCCGCAGCAATCCCAAAACCGCTGGAAAAAATCAATTCACAGCCGCTCTGTTCGGCAAGCCGGGCACTCAGACAATCATACACCCCGGGTCCAAACAAAAATCCGGGCCGCACCAACAATTCACGCAATCTTTCACAACCGTTCATCATGCCTCCCCATGGCTGGACTGGCCACAAACCGCCCCATCCCATTGCCGAAAATTCATCTGGCAAGTATTGCTTTCCGTGCGATACACTGCAAGGAGCGGCTGAAGATTCGTGAGGAAGGAGACAAGGTTCATGGCACTTCTGGCATTTGACACCCTGGCCATCAGCAAGGAACTTGAGACGGCTGGATTCCCTCCGGGACAAGCTGCGGCTCAAACCTACGTCCTGGCCAGTCTGCTGGAAAAAATTGAAGCTGCCCGCATGGATGAGATGGCAACCAAGACAGATTTGGCAGCCAATACCCTGAAAATTGTGGATTTGACCACCAATACTCTGAAAATTCAAGAAAACATAAAGGAACTGGATGCCCGAATCAAGGAGCTGGATGTCCGGATCAAGGAACTGGATCTTCGTATCGTGTCCTTGGATACCAGTTCCAAACGATACATGAAAGAGATGGAATCCAATCTGAGACGGGACTTGAAAGAGATGGAATCCAATCTGAGACGGGACTTGAAAGAGATGGAATCCAATCGTCTACGTGACTCGAAGGAGTTCGAACTCCGCATGATCATCAAGCTTGGTGCCATATCAGTAACGACCATCGGCTTGGCGTTCGGTATTATGCATGCGTTTCCGCCAACGGTTCAGTTCGCTCCCACATCACCGCCAACATCTGTGACAACTGCCGATTCCCAATATCCCAGGGAACCGATCCCATTGCGTCCACCCTCTCCCGTGCCCATGGCACCCGCCGTGCCCTCTGCCCCTGCGAATCCCCCATCTGGCCGGTGACCGGGGTACCTTGTCAACAACTCATTCAACCCGACCATGAGGACAAGATTTCGGTTCATTTATCTGGCAGAAATTGCTTTCCGTGCGATACACTGCAAGGGACAGATGAAGATTCACAAGGGAGGAGACAAAAATCATGGCACTTCTGGCATTCGACACCCTGGCCATCAGCAAGGAACTTGAAACGGCTGGATTTCCTCCAGGACAGGCTGCCGCCCAAATCCGTATCCTGACCAGTCTGCTGGAAAAAATTGAAGCTGCCCGCCTGGATGAAATGGCAACCAAGGCAGATTTGGCAGCCAATACACTGAAAATTCAAGAAAACATTAAAGAATTGGATGCCCGGATCAAGGCAGATTTTGCAGCCAATACCCTGAATATTCAAGAAAACATAAAAGAACTGGATGCCCGGATCAAGGAACTGGATGCCCGGATCAAGGAGATGGATGTTCGTATTGTGTCTTTGGAATCCAATCTGAGACGAGACATGAAGGAGATGGATTCCAATCGGCAGCGGGACATGAAGGAGTTGGAACTCCGCATGATCATCAAACTGGGTACCATGTCGTTGGCGATTGTCGGCTTGGTGTTCACTCTGCTGCGCGTGTTTCCGCCAACGGTTCAGTTTCCTCCCGCATCACCGCCAATATCCGTGACAACTGCCGATTCCCAATATCCCAGGGAACCGATCCCGTTGCGTCCACCCTCTCCCGTACCCATGGTACCCACCACACCTTCCGCCCCTATCAATCCCTCATCTGGTCATTGACCTGGATACCCCTCTGGTCGGCTTGGTTGCGTGTCGCATGAATCTGGACTCCATGTCCAAAGATCCCATACCCATGGCCGAAAGGATGATCAAGGCCAGAATTGCTGAACACTATGAATGTTTGATGTATTGATTGGTGTATTCGTGGTAGACTGACGGGATTTCAGTTGGGATCACTTCACCTGGAGAGTCCGCCATGTCCCATGCCATCGCTTTTGATACTCTTTCCAGCGTGAAACGGCTGAAAGAAGCCGGGTTCACCGAGGAACAGGCAGAAGCACAAACCCGCATCATTGCCGAACTGGTGGATGAGCGCCTTGTGACCAAACAGGACCTGAAGGATCTGGCCACCAAAAGTGATGTCGCTCGCCTGGAAAGCGAGATCCATCTGGTCAAATGGATGCTGGCCATGGTTATCGCCGCCACCGTTCTTCCCGCATTTAAAACATTGTTGGGGTGAATCCATCGCAGGCGATTCTGATGACAATAATTACCAATGATTGGGAATTGCAAGTGTAGCACTCCTAAACAAAAGCTAACACTCTCCCCCGCAATTTCCTAAATTACCTCTTTCGAAAGGCAAGGTCTGACGTATTTTTAATTTTCCATCCTCATATCCTTTTTTGGCTATTTTTGAATAAACAGAACTCATCTCTCTTTTTATTTTCTCAAGTTTTTGTAATTTATCGTTCATCTTGTTAACATAAATGGTTACTCTAGGGTCTACCCAGGAGGATGCAGCAACACTCTTTTGAGTGCGAATAACATTATCTAGATCTTTATGATTAAATTCAGCTTTAGTTTCTTGTATTTCAATAATCAACATATCCTTGCTTTTCTTTAATTCATTATATTTAACGATCATGCTTTCATATTCATGATCATTCTGAATTTCTGCGTCTTTTTTATTATTAATTGACTTATTTGGATGCGATATGATATCCTTTAGTGATTCTTGAGATGCAAGCATTTCGTTAGATTCGCACTTTTTATTTCGCCAAACAATCTCACCCGTTTTATTATTTTTACATTTAAACAATTCTTGGGCAGACAAATCAATTAAATTAAAAAAATACAAGAAAATTATTATCCATAAATGACGCATTATCAAGACTCCTTTGTTATATTAATTGATTTTAAGGTCGAAGTTTCATTGAAGATTGCGAGTTTTAAATTAATTCTAACATTTGTCAATAATTTAATTTCTTTCAAAATTGGTGTAAAATGTAAAAAAATAATTAAATATACGTCAATTCACTTGTTTTATTAATTATAATTAATTGAATACCATCACTTGTTAAATGTATTTCTTACAAATCCGGAAAAGCAGAGCAAACAAACCTCCAAACGGCAACGCATCCAAAAAAACCCTTGCCAACCCAAATGAAATCAACTATCAAGAAAAATTTGGTCTGAAAATATCCGCTCCATCTGCCGAGGAAGGCACCATGACGCCGTTGACGCTGTTTGACAAAATTTGGAATTCCCATGTGATTCGCACCGGGGATGATGGGACGACGCTCCTGTATATCGACCGGCATCTGGTGCATGAGGTGACGAGTCCGCAGGCTTTTTCCGGACTGCGGATGAATGGGCGACGCATGCGCCATCCAGAGTCCACCTTTGCCGTGCCGGATCACAATGTGCCCACACAAAATCTGGACGCAGGGATCCGTGATCCGGTTGCACGCATCCAGGTGGAGACCCTGGAAAAAAATTGTCGCGAGTTCGGGGTGACCTTGTTCGGGATGGGAGATCCAAGGCAGGGGGTGGTCCATGTCATGGCCCCGGAACAGGGGTTGACGCTGCCCGGCTTGACGGTGGTGTGTGGGGATTCGCATACGGCCACGCACGGGGCTTTCGGGGCGTTGGCGTTCGGGATTGGCACATCGGAGGTGGAACACGTCCTCGCCACCCAGACCCTCCTGCAAAAAAAACCGCAAACCATGCGCCTGACGGTGGAGGGATCGTTGCCGCGAGGGTGTACGGGAAAGGATCTGGTCCTCTTTTTGATCGGCAGGATTGGTACGGCAGGCGGCACGGGGCATGTCATCGAGTTTGCCGGTTCGGCGATTCGGGATTTGTCGCTGGAAGGCCGCATGACCGTGTGCAACATGGCCATCGAGGCCGGGGCACGGGCGGGCATGGTGGCGGTGGACAACAAGACCATCGACTATCTGCAAGGTCGCCCTTTTGCCCCCAAAGGGGCGCAGTGGGATCAGGCGGTCAAGCTCTGGCGTACCCTCCAGTCGGATCTGGGTGCCCGGTTTGATCGGGAGATCACCTTTGCGGCGGCAGATATCCTGCCGCAGGTCAGTTGGGGAACCTCCCCGGAAATGGTGGTGCCGGTCAACGAACGGGTTCCCGATCCGGCAAAGGAAATGGATCCGGTCAAGCGCGGCGGCATGGAACGGGCGTTGGCCTACATGGGCCTGCAACCTGGCATCCCCATCACGGATATTGCCGTGGACAAGGTGTTCATCGGCTCCTGTACCAACGGGCGAATCGAGGATTTGCGGGAGGCGGCGAGCGTGATACGGGGCGGCAAGGTGGCCGCATCGGTCAGGTTGGCGATGGTGGTGCCTGGTTCCGGTCTGGTCAAGCAACAGGCCGAGGCCGAAGGGTTGGACCGCATCTTTACCGCTGCCGGGTTTTCCTGGCGGGCACCGGGTTGTTCGATGTGCCTGGCCATGAATGAGGATGTCCTGGCCCCCGGTGAACGATGCGCGGCCACCTCCAATCGCAATTTTGAAGGTCGCCAGGGAAAGGATGGTCGGACCCACCTGGTCAGCCCGGCCATGGCTGCCGCGAGTGCCATTGCCGGACACTTTGTGGATGTGCGTTCCTGGACCGCCACCGGCAACTGACACTTTTTCGGGACAAAAATCATGGAACCATTCGTGCGCTTGACGGCCCTGGCCGCTCCCCTGGATCGGGCCAATGTCGATACCGATGCCATCATACCCAAGCAGTTTTTGAAATCGATTGAACGGACCGGCTTTGGTCCCAACCTGTTCGACGAGTGGCGTTATCTGGATCGGGGCGAACCGGGCAAATCCAACACCGGTCGCCCGCTCAATCCCGATTTCGTCCTCAATCAGTCCCGTTATCAGGGAGCCAGAATTCTCCTGGCCCGGGATAATTTCGGGTGCGGCTCCAGCCGGGAACATGCCCCCTGGGCCTTGCTGGATTATGGCTTTCGTTGCATTGTCGCGCCGAGCTATGCCGACATTTTTTTCAACAACTGTTTCAAGAATGGCATCCTGCCCCTGATTCTGGAGGCCCGGATTGTCGATGATCTGTTTCGGGCCGTACTGGCGCGTCCCGGTGCCGAAATGACGGTCGATCTGGAACAGCAACGGGTGACGGCCCCCGATGGCCAGGAACACCCTTTTACGGTGGATCCATTCCGGCGGCATTGTCTGCTCAAGGGGTTGGACGACATCGGCCTGACTCTGGAACACCTGCCGGTCATTGAAGCCTTCGAGGCCCGGCGGCGACAGGCTGAACCCTGGGCCATGGCCGTTTGAGTCTTGGAGGCTGGAGGCTGAAAAGGCTGAAGGCTGGAGGCTGGAGACTGAAGGCCAAAGGCCAAAGGCAGGAGACTGAAGGCTGAAGATTGCCGGAGGTTGGTTCTGATGATTCAATTTTGCATGCAGGCGTGAAGAGAAAGAAATCTTATGGAAAAGACCATTCTGTTGTTGCCCGGCGATGGCATCGGTCAGGAAATTGTGGCCGAGGCACGCAAGGTCCTGGATTGGGTCATCACCCATGAAAAACTGTCCATCCGGTGTACAGAGGGGCTGATCGGCGGCACCGCCTATGATGCGACAGGCACTCCCCTGCCGGAACAAACCGTGGCCCAGGCCAAGGCCGCCGCTGCGGTCTTGTTGGGTGCCGTGGGCGGACCCAAATGGGAATCTCTGGATTACAGCGTGCGCCCGGAACGAGGCCTGCTCGGCATTCGTAAACAATTGGATCTCTATTGCAATCTGCGTCCGGCCCAGGTCTTCCCCCAGTTGGCCGACGCCTCGACCCTGAAACGGGAAGTGGTCAGCGGCATTGACATCATGGTCGTGCGGGAACTCTCCTCCGGTATCTACTTCGGGGAACCCCGCGGCGTGGAAACCCTCCCGGATGGCCGGCAGCGCGGATTCAATACCCTGGTCTACACCACGGATGAAATCGAGCGCGTGGCCCGGTCCGCCTTTCTGGCGGCCCGGCGTCGCAAAGGCCGGGTCTGCTCGGTGGACAAGGCCAATGTCCTGGAATGCACGGAGTTGTGGCGGCAGGTGGTGACCAGACTCCGCAATGCCGAGTTTCCCGACGTGGAACTGAGCCATATGTATGTGGACAATGCCGCCATGCAACTGATCCGCAATCCCCGGCAATTTGACGTGATCCTGACCACGAACATGTTTGGCGATATTCTCTCCGACGAGGCGAGCATGTTGACCGGCTCCATCGGCATGCTCCCCTCTGCTTCGCTCGGGGATCGTTTTGCCCTTTACGAACCGATCCATGGTTCGGCCCCGGACATTGCCGGCAAAGGAGTGGCCAACCCCCTGGCGACCATTCTCTCCGTGGCCATGCTGTTCCGGTACTCCCTGGACCTGCCGGAAGTGGCGGATCGTATCGAACGGGCCGTCAACCGGGTTCTGGATCAGGGCTTGCGCACCCCGGACATCATGCAGGCCGGCATGAAACGGGTAGGCACCCTGGAAATGGGATCCGCCGTGGTGGCCGCCCTGGCGGAATAGTCGTCGGATCGATCACAAAGGCACGGCCATGAGGGTGGTCCTGGCCGCAAGGCCGTTTGCCCAAAAAATTCCAACTGCAACAAACAAGGAACACATCTATGCGGAAATACAATGTGGCCGTGGTCGGTGCCACGGGCAATGTCGGACGCGAAATGATCCGGATCCTGGAACAACGCAATTTTCCGGTCAACCAGGTCCATCTTCTGGCTTCCAGCCGTTCGGTTGGCCTGAAACTGCTCTTCCGGGGAGAGCCGCTGCCGGTCCAGGATTTGGCCACCTTTGATTTCAGCCGGGCGGAAATCGGGCTGTTTTCTCCGGGAGCCTCGGTCTCCAAAGAGTTTGCCCCCAAGGCCGGGGCCGCCGGGTGCGTGGTGATCGACAACACCTCCTTTTTCCGCATGGACCCGGAAATTCCCCTCGTGGTTCCCGAAGTCAATCCCGAAGCCATCGCCCAATATCGCAAGAGAAACATCATCTCCAATCCCAACTGCTCTACGATCCAGATGGTCGTTGCCCTGAAACCGATTCATGATGCCGCCACCATCAAACGGGTGGTGGTGGTCACCTATCAGGCTGTCTCGGGTGCCGGCAAGGCCGCCATCGACGAACTGGACGGACAAAACCGGGCGCACTACGGCATCGGACCCATCGTCCCGCCGAAAAAAATGGCCAAACAGATCGCCTGCAATCTCGTGCCCCAGATCGATGCCTTCCTGGAAAATGGCTACACCAAGGAAGAGATGAAAATGGTCAACGAGACCAAAAAAATCATGGATCCCCATATTCGCCTGACCGCAACCTGCGTGCGGGTGCCGGTCTTCAACAGCCATTCCGAATCGATCAATGTGGAGACTGAAAAAAAATTGAGCGTCGCCGAAGTCCGGCAGCTCCTGAGTCAGGCCCCCGGGGTCAAGGTGGTGGACGACCCGACCAAGGCCGGCTTTACCACGCCCATCGAAGCCTCTGGAACCGATTGGACCTACGTCTCCCGCATTCGCGAAGACGAAAGCATTCCCTCGGGATTGCAACTTTGGGTGGTGTCGGACAATCTGCGCAAAGGTGCCGCCCTGAATGCCGTACAGATTGCCGAACTCCTGATCCGGGATCATTTGACCTGAGACACCAGGTCCCACCAGGTCCAATCCACATGGTGTCCCCTCCCGGCATCGGAGGGGCACACCCTGAGACAATCCCGGCCTTTTGCACAGACATTGCCTGCTTGTCCGAGGCAATCCCGGGCTTTTGCGCAGACATTGCCGACCTCTCTCCGGTCATCCGCTTTCGGTCGCCATTCCGGCCAAGTGGTTTGACAGGGGAGAGGAAGCGGTTATATCCTTGCCTGTCTGTTCTGTTGGTTGGAGGTGGTCTGCTGAGACGGGGGTGAGGCTTTCGTTTCAGTTGTTGGCTGGTACATGTTTATCCCGATCCCGATTTTTCCGGCATGTTGACCCAACGTCACAGCAATATCCTGAAGCTTGTCGTCGAAGCGCACATTGCCCACGGCGGAACCGTTGGTTCCCAGGCATTGCGTGATCGGACGCGCCTGAATCTTTCCACGGCCACCATCCGCAATGCCATGTCGGAACTGGAAGTGATGGGTTATCTGACCCAGCCGCACACCTCCGCCGGACGCATTCCCACCGACCGGGGATTTCGTTTTTATGTGGATTCCCTGCTGGAACGCGATCCCCTGGGCACGGGAACCAAAAACCGCATCCTGGAAGTCTGCGAAAAAGGGGGCAACGACCTGCCCACCACCCTGAACCAGATCAGCCGGGAAGTGGCCGTCCTGACCCGACAGGCCTGCCTCGTCCTTCCCCCCGACATGAAACATGCCATCCTGGAACGCATCCATTTTCTCCGGCTGGAAAACCGCAGCGGCCTGCGCGGCAGCCGCATCCTGGCCCTGCTTGTCTCCCATTCGGGACAGATCCAGAATCGCATCCTGACCCTGGAAGAGGTCTACTCCCAAAAAGAGCTGGATGCCCTTGGCCGCTCGTTGAGCCGCCGCCTGAAAGGGTTGACCCTGAAAGAGGTGCGGCAGCAGCTCGAAGAAGAGGTGGCCAGCGGCGAACAACAATATCGCGATCTACAAAAAAAACTGCTCGAAGAGACCGTGGGTCCCTGGTCAGGCGGCATGGGACTGATCGTCAATGGCCACATGAATCTGTTGACGCCCGATGCCTTGACAGATTCCGGTCCCCTGCTGGACGTTCTGGCCGAAATTGAGGAAAAAAGAAAGTATATCGATCTGTTGGACCATTGCCTGCACGCCAATGGTGTGCAACTCTTCATCGGCGCAGAGTCGGAACTCAGCCGGGAAGGGGGCTGCGCCATGGTGGCCTGCAAATTCAGCGGACCGGAGAATCACCTCTCCGGAACCCTGGGCGTGCTGGGTCCAACCCGTTTGCCTTATTCATTCATCATTCCCCTGGTGGAATTTACGGTTTTGGCCTTGAGCGGCCTGTTGTCGTCCGGCATAACGCCCGTGGACATGGTCGATCATCAGGAAAGTTGAAATACATATTGCACAAACTGGCAGGAGGCATGTCACAGTCATGAATGGCAATAATGACGCTGCAAGTGAATCTCGCCAAGAACCTTTGCCCGATTCGCCTGCGCCCGCAGATGAATTGTCATCCGGAAAGGAAGATGAGGTCGTGGCCGATCAGGTTGATGAATCCGTACCCGGCGTGGATCCCGAGGAACAGATCCAGGTCCTGGAGGCAAAAGTCGAAGAGTGGCGACAGGCCTATCTGCGGAGTCTGGCCGATATGGACAATCTCCGCAAACGCACGAGCCGGGATATCGAGGCCTCGCGCAAATATGCCCTGGAGGCCTTTGCCAAGGATTTGCTGCTGGTCGCCGACAACCTGGACCGGGCACTGAGTGCCCTGGAAACCAGCCAGACCAGCAGCGAAACCCCCGAATCCAACATGAAAAGCCTGCTGGATGGGGTGACCCTGGTCCGCACGGAACTGCAACGGATCCTCAAGAAGAATGGCGTGACCCGCATTGAATCCCTGCAACAGCCGTTCGATCCCAATCAGCACCAGGCCATGATTCAAGTCTCCCAGGAGGGCGTGCCGCCCGGAACGGTCGTCCAGGAGTTTCAGGCCGGCTACCTCTTGAGTCAGCGTCTGCTGCGCCCGGCCCTGGTGGCTGTGACCCAATGATGCTCCGGGTGACCCGGCGACAAAATATATGGATCAAAATATGGAAAAAACGCAACCTGGGCTTGACAGGAGCCGGAAGCGTTTCCATATCAATGCTTGGTGGTACATCCCTTGAAGGGTGTCGCGGGATGAATCTGTATCCCGGATGGGTAAGGAAGCTACAGGAGAGGAATTCAGGACATGGGCAAAGTCATTGGCATTGATCTGGGCACCACCAACTCTTGCGTGGCGGTGATGGAAGGCGGTGAGCCGAAGGTTATCGAAAACAGCGAAGGCGTCCGGACGACCCCTTCCATGGTGGCCTTTGCCAGCAATGGCGAACGTCTGGTCGGACAGGCTGCCAAACGGCAGGGCGTGACCAATCCGACCAATACCTTGTACGCCATCAAACGCTTGATCGGACGGCGGTTCGATGATCCCATGACCCGCAAGGACAAAGATATTGTCCCCTACAAGATCGTCAAGGCCGAAAATGGCGATGCCTGGGTGGAGGGAGGCGGCCGCAAGGTCAGCCCCTCGGAAGTCTCGGCCATGATTCTGCAAAAAATGAAACAGACCGCCGAGGATTATCTGGGCGAAAAAGTGACCGAAGCGGTGATCACCTGCCCGGCCTACTTCAACGATGCCCAGCGCCAGGCCACCAAGGATGCCGGACGCATCGCCGGCCTCGATGTCCTGCGCGTGATCAACGAACCCACCGCCGCCGCCCTGGCCTATGGCCTGGACAAAAAAGCCGGTCAAACCATCGCCGTGTACGATCTGGGCGGTGGCACGTTCGATATTTCCATCCTGGAAATCGGCGACGGTCTCTTTGAAGTCAAATCGACCAACGGCGATACCTTCCTCGGTGGCGAGGATTTCGACAAAGCCATCATCGACTATCTGGCCGAGCAGTTCAAAAAAGAGAACGGCATCGACCTGCGCCAGGACAGCATGTCCCTGCAACGCCTCAAGGAAGCCGGCGAAAAGGCCAAGATTGAACTCTCCACCAGCACCCAGACCGAAGTGAACCTGCCCTTCATCACGGCAGATGCCTCCGGGCCGAAACATTTGAATGTCAGCTTTTCCCGCGCCAAGCTGGAAAGCCTGGTGGATGGCCTGATCCAGCGCACCATCGAACCCTGCAAGACCGCCATGCGGGATGCCAAGATTACCGCCTCCCAGATTGACGAAGTGATCCTGGTCGGTGGCATGACCCGGATGCCCAAAGTGCAAAAGCTGGTGGCGGATTTGTTTGGCAAGGAACCCCACAAAGGTGTCAATCCGGATGAGGTGGTGGCCATCGGTGCGGCAATTCAAGGCGGCGTCCTGAAAGGGGAAGTGAAGGATATCCTCCTGCTGGATGTCACCCCTCTCTCCCTGGGTATCGAAACCCTGGGCGGGGTGTTTACCAAGCTGATCGATAAAAACACCACCATTCCCACCAAAAAATCGCAAATCTTTTCCACGGCCACCGACAACCAGTCGGCAGTCACCATCCGGGTCGCCCAGGGAGAACGGGAAATGTTCTCCGACAACAAACTGTTGGGCCAGTTTGACCTGATGGGCATTGCCCCGGCACCACGCGGTGTGCCCCAGGTCGAGGTCTCCTTCGACATCGATGCCAACGGTATCGTCAAGGTGTCAGCCAAGGACAAGGGCACCGGCAAGGAACAATCCATCAGCATCCAGGCTTCGGGCGGCTTGAAGGACAGTGAAATCCAGAACATGATCAAGGAAGCCGAAGCCCATGCGGAAGAGGATACCAGAAAGCGCAAGTTGATCGATGCCCGCAACAATGCCGACTCCCTGATCTACACTACGGAAAAATCCCTGAAGGAACACGAAGCCAAAGTGGATGCGGACCTCAAGGGAAAGATTGAAGCCGCCATCTCCCAACTGAAAGGGGTGGTTGGGTTGGACAATGTCGAAGACATCGAAAGCAAAACCCAGGCCCTGATGGAAATCTCCATGAAAATGGGTGAGGCCATTTACAAGGATGCCGCTCCCAACCCGGATATGCAGGGTGCCCCTGGTGGTGCCGAGCCACCCCCTCCCGGCAAGGATGACACGGTGGTGGAAGCGGAGTTCGAGGACATCAAGGACGATACCAAAAAGCAGGGCCATTGATTGCCACGGAATGACCGCCGATGCCCAAGGATTACTATGATACTCTCGGTGTCGCCCGCAGCACGCCTGCGGACGACATCAAGAAGGCCTACCGCAAGCTGGCCATGGAACTCCACCCGGACCGCAATCCAGGCAACAAGAGTGCCGAGGCCCGGTTCAAGGAGATCAACGAAGCCTATGATGTTTTGAAAGACCCCAAAAAACGCGCCATCTATGACCAGTTTGGCCATGCCGGGCTGGGACAGAACGCCGGTGGCCCGGGTGGTGGTTTCCCCGGCGGCGATGGGGCCGGCTACAGCGGTTTCGGCGATATTTTCGAGGAGTTTTTCGGCGATATCTTCGGTGCCGGCGGCGGACGGGGCCGGGGTGGTGGCGGTGGCCGTTCCTCGACCCAGCGCGGCGAAGATTTCCGCTATGACCTGACCGTCAAACTGGAAGATGTCATGGAGGGGGCCGAAGAACGCTTGCGGATACCGGCCATTGTCGCCTGTGAAAAATGCAGTGGCAGTGGTTCGCAGGCCGGTTCCGGCCCGGAAAATTGCGGTGTCTGCGGCGGGTCGGGTCAGTTGCGTACCCAGCAGGGCTTTTTCTCCATCGCCCGTCCGTGCGGGGCCTGCCAGGGACGAGGCACCATCATCCGCAACCCCTGCCCCGACTGCCATGGCCAGGGACGCAAGCGGTCCGAAAAAAATCTCACCGTCAAGATTCCCCCCGGTGTGGAAACCGGCAACCGCATCCGCCTCTCCGGTGAGGGAGGGGCCGGCCAGAACAATGGCCCCGCCGGTGACCTCTATATCGTCATCGAAGTGGCCAAACACCCCATCTTCGAACGCTACAATGCCGATCTGCTCTGTCAGGTGCCCATCACCTTCCCACAGGCCGCCCTGGGAGGAAAAATCGAGGTGCCCACCCTGCGCGGACGGTCCCGGGTCACGCTCCCCCCCGGCAGCCAGACCGGAAAACGCCTCGTCCTCAAAGGCAAAGGCTTGCCACATCTCAACCGGCCTGGAGTCTTCGGGGATCTCGTGGTGGAAGTGCTGGTCGAAACCCCGGTCAATCTGAACAAACGGCAACGGGAGCTGATGGAAGAGTTTGCCCGCTGTTCCGGTCAGGATTGCCAGCCGGAATCCAACTCCTTCTTGAACCGGGTCAAGGAGTTTCTGGACAAGAACATCTCTTCCTGAAAAAAAATTCGCCTGGCTGAGCTTGCAATGTCTGCCAGGGTGAATTTTCCCGGAAGGGGATCTTCTTTCTTCTCGATTTTTTTGTCGGAGAATTTATAGACAGCCTCTGACAAAACCTGGAAAAATTTTTCCTGGTTGTCCATTGACAGCCAAGTGGCTGTGAGCAATATTGTGCGTATTGAATCGAAACCGTTTCTGGACATCCAAATTGAGTGGTTGATTCGGAGGAAACGGAATCGTTGACTGAATTCAAGGCAGGAAATAAATAAAATGAATAAACACCCGATTAAAGAGATCCGCTCCGCAATAGAACATGCCATTGATAAAGGCTGGAAATTTGATAAAGCTTCTGGACATGCTTTTGGCATTCTGAAATGCCCAACAAATAAAAAATGTCGCAACGGGGTATACTGTCAGTTTTCCGTGTGGTCAACCCCAAAAGATCCGGAAGAACATGCCCGCGCCATACGCAGGGCCGTCGATCAGTGCAAGGAAAAAAGATGAAATATCAATTTTCATTGACTTTTCCCGTGGCGCGGGAAAAATGGGATATCAATGAAATAGCCAACAAACTTTACGATGCCGGTTGTGTTGACTCAACCGTGTTTACGGGAGTTCGTGGCATCGTCTGCGTCGAATTTCACAGAGAATCCGAGTCCGCCAAAGATGCCATCAACACGGCGGCGCGTGATATCCAGAGTGCATTTCCTGCTGCCGAAATACTTGAAGCCAAACCCGATCTGGTCAATATGGCCGATATTGCCGAACTGGTCGGCCAATCTCGCCAAAACATCAGAAAGCTCGTCGATTTTCCACCTCCGTCCATCAGTGTGGCGGCAAAACCTCTCTGGCACCTCTATCTTGTCGTCCGATGGTATATGGAAAAGACCGCTATTCGCTTTGACAATATGCTCCCCGAGGTATCGATGGAAGCGTGGTTGTACAATCAATTATTGGAAAAAAATCGCCTGTTGAATACCATCGACGGCCATTTGCTCAAACAAAGGATTCCCTGCCATCATTGACCCTGAGAGGCTGTCTATAAATTCTCGAATAAAAAAATCAGTTTTTTATTCGTTTTTCAGAAATCATCATGTTTTTGGACAACCTCTAATTCCTTGGGAAGATTGATATGCCCGAAAAAGGTGTGGGAATTGCCGGCGCTGCCGGACGCATGGGCCGCATGCTGCTCCAGGCTGTCGTGGATCAACCGGGTCTGCGTCTGGCCGCCGCCTGGGAAAAACCGGGTAATCCCCTGGTGGGCAAGGATGTCGGCGAGCTGATCGGTGGCAGCTCCCGGGGCGTCATCCTGGGCGATGCCCCGCGCACCGGCTTTGGCCTGGCCAATGTGGTCATTGATTTTACGACCATTCCTTCCACCCTCGAACACCTTCCCCTGGCCGTGGCTACCCAAACCCCCCTGGTGATCGGTACCACCGGCTTCGATGCCGGGGCACGTGCAAAAATTGCCCAGGCAGCAACCCAGATTCCCATTGTTCTGGCACCCAATTTCAGCATTGGCGTCAACCTGATGTTTCAGGTGGCTGCCCAGGTCGCCAAGGTGCTGGGGGATGAATTCGATGTGGAAATCATCGAGGCCCACCATCGCCACAAGGTGGATGCCCCATCCGGTACCGCCGTCCGCCTGGGAGAAACTGTTGCAGAAGCTTTGGGACGTTCCCTGTCAGAGGTTGCTGTTTATGGTCGGCAGGGGCATACTGGTGCCCGGGATCGGCAAACCATCGGCTTTGCCACGGTACGAGGCGGAGATGTGGTCGGTGACCACACCCTGCTCTTTGCCGGTGAAGGCGAACGTCTGGAAATCACCCATCGGGCCAGCAGTCGGTTGACCTTCGCCCGGGGCGCAGTCCGCGCCGCACAGTGGGTCCAGGATCGCCAGCCGGGTTTGTACGATATGCGCGATATTCTGGGTTTCCGTTAAGAGGCTGTCTAATAACTTGTTAATTTTAAAAAAAAAAACGAATGAAAAACTGGGATGGAGGTCCAGGAGGAAGGGCTGTGCC
>JADGCO010000098.1 GCA_015228935.1 Magnetococcales bacterium
TTGTTGCTACTTTTGGCGGGGATTTCGGGTTATTTTCAGGTAGCAACGATGATGAGATGATGGCAGGGATCCAATGTATTGTCAAGCAATAGTTGCGATTGATTATCAGTGGGTATCATGCAACCTTGAGATTTGTAATCAGCCGGTTGGGGGTTCGATTCCTCTCGCCAGCTCCAATAAAAACAAATACTTACGGCCACTCGCAAGGTGGCCGTTTTTGTTCGAGGGCCAGGGTCCAATTTTCGCTTGTTTGTCTGAAATCATCGACGAACAGGGTTCCATACGTGTGGCTTGAATGCCATCGGGTTAAGCAGACGGACCGAATCGCCGGACGGGGCAATGACGAAAAGCCCCGATTTCATGGCCAATTTGGCTACCTGATTGGGAATGACCATGGCGGCGACAGCACCCATGATGTGCATTCCGGCGTAGGTTGGGAAAAAAAGCGGCACTCTGGGCAGTTTTTTCAAAAATTTTTTGATGTGTTTTTCGCTCAGTTTGGATTTGGTTTCCACCACGACCAGCAGATGATCGTTGATCACGGTCAGATCCAATTCCAGGCTGTCACCAAAGCGACGGGCAAGGCGGTTTGGACTGACTTCATGGACCGGGATGCCGCGTTCGGCAAACAGGGTTTCACAGGCCGGAGCGACCATGCTTTCCACATACTCTCCCAGACGATTGCCCAGTTCGCCGATCTGTTTGTCCGTCCGGTCCATCTGGGCGTCGAGTCTTTTGCCGCTTTCGGCCAGATCACGTAATTTTGCAGTCAAGTCATCCAGATTTTTTTGGATACGAACATGTTCAGCTTCCGATTTGGCCTGGTTTTCCGTGATCTGGGCCAGGGTTGCCCAAATTCTGTCAATGACGGCTTGCTGGTCCATGGCCTGTTCTCCGGGTCCGATTTTCACTTTTCAATAAAGTTATTGATTGCAGCCACGCACGGTCATGATTCCATATGTGCGGCGCAAATTCCACGAATTTTGCTCCTCGAATCGTTGCAAGGGGTGTCGGAAAACCATCCCATGAAAAATGGGGGATTCTTCCGGTTATTCATTAAAATATATTTTGGCACGTTCCTTGTAAGAATCCCTGTTCAGTAAAACCATTCATTCACGAAAAAATTTTCATGTATGCCAGGATGGAGGGGTCTTCATGACACCATTCAATTCGCCTGTGGCAATCGCACCGGGTGCGAAGGCTGTTCAGAATCGACCACCCGCCGAAAAATCCCTGCCTTCGTCATCGGCGGAACGCTTCAAGGAATATCTGCACCGGGCTGTCAAGGCGGATCGGCAGGATGATGTGCAACAGGATGCACAACGCACGGAAACTCTTCATGACAGGATTCGGGAAGAGTCCATGACTGCCAAGAGATCGACAGAGACGGATCGGGTTGCGGAAACGGATCGTACTCGGGTGCAGCAGCAACAGGCCGCCCGTGACAATGCCCGTCCCGAATCGCCGACAGATGCAAAATCCATGACCTCGGCCAAGGATGCCAAGGGTGCGGCAGGCAGCGAGGGTTCGACAAAGGGGGAGGCAACCAAAGGCGAAAAAACTGCCAGAAATGCGCCACTTCCGGAGATGCCCGGTGTGGCGGCGGCCCCCCTGTTTGTGCCGACCGTGGCCCAGTTTGGGGTGCCACAGGGCGTCCCGAATCCAGCCCTGGGGGGAGCCGTGCCGGGTGGTTTGGCAGGAGCGGGTGGTGATCCCGCCAAACTGGAAGCCTTGCTGTTGGAAGCCCTGGGAGCCAGACAGGGCGGAGGTCCCATGGGTGAGGTCAAGGTGACGCAGGTTGGAAATTTGACGCTGCCGGTGGTGGGAGGAGCCGTAGCCGCAACCGCCGGAAACAATACGGGGTTTGAAATACCTGCCGGCATGACGGCAGCCGTCGATGCCGGCAAGATCGGTGCCGCTGGCATGAAAGCGGATGGTCCAACGCCCCATTTGACCCTGACGGCGACCAAACCGGATTTTGCCCAGGATATGGCCGACAGCATTGGACGTTTGCGCATGATTTCCCGGCCCGGCATGCCCGAGCAGGTGCGCATCACCCTGGATCCACAGGACCTCGGCGAATTGCATGTGCGGTTACAGATGGATAAAAATCAACAGGTTCATGTGACAATCATGGCTGAGACCGATGCGGCCAAAGAGTTGTTGAACCGGGATCTGCCCCAGTTGCGGGATGCCTTTGCCCGCCAGGATCTGGGCTTTGGCGGCCTGACGGTCAATGTGGGAACCAACGCCCGGCAAGGGAGCGATGAACGTTGGCGGGATGGTGCCAGACAGGGATCCGCGAAGGAACAGGATGGTAAAAATGTCCCGGCCCTGGATCCCCTGGCTCTTCGCTCGGCACAGAAAGCCTATACATCGGGTGACACCAACCTGAACCTTTTTGCCTGAACGGCCAAAATTGGTCGGCAAGAGTTGCCCGGACCTGCGCCCGACAGTGTTTCCTCCAGAATAAGACGCATGAAAAGTGGGTATCAAACAATTTTTGGACGATGGATCGGGATGGCATAAAGATTGATAGTAAAATACAAGGGCAAAAAATACCGGAAAAGGAATCACTGGCGGCAAGAAGTGACTGGTTAAGTGGCGGTGATGGGTCCGGTTGGGTGGGTTTCGAAGTGCAAGGAGAGTACGAAATGGAAGCTTCAGGGGCGCTGAGCAGTATTCCCAACTATGATCCAAAAGTGGCAGCAGCCGGAAACAAGTCAGCCGATGCCACAAATGGTGACAAACAGCAGATTGATTTTCTCAAAATGCTTTCGGCCCAGCTCGAATATCAGGACCCGATGGAGCCGATGCAGAATACGGAATTCACGGCACAGATGGCCCAGTTTTCGGCGCTGAGTGAGCAGAAAAAATCCAATACCCTTCTGGAACAGTTGATCAATTCCAAGTCGTCAGACCAGGTGAACCAGGCCGTTTCCTATATTGGCAAGCGGGTATTTGTGTCGGGTGACGGATTTGACGTGCAAGATGGGACAGGTGGGGTACGCTTCGAGTTGCCCAAGGATGCCTCGGCCTCGATCCGGGTATTCGATCCGGGTGGACATCTGGTCAAGGAGGTTCCCTCACGCTCTTTCAGCAAGGGGGAAAATACGGTGGATGTCAATGATCCCCGGTTTGGCCTGCCCCTGCCGGATGGGCAATATAAATTTGCGGTGCAGGTCGAAGGTGACAGCAGCGTGCAGGCAACGCTTCTGCAATCCGGTGTGGTAACGGGTGTGACCCGTCAGGGCACGGGCATACTCCTTGACCTGGATGGCCATACAGTCCCGGTGGATGATGTCCGGCGGGTGGAACAGGTGGGATCCCGCAGTGAACAGATCATGCCCGGCGTCAGCCAAACCACGCCTCAGGTAGAACAAACCCCTGCATCGGTTTTGACGACCGGTTCTTGAGCGATCCGGTGAATTGTTATTGCATATGGATTTCCGGTAGACATCCCCCCCGATCTGCACGGGTTGCATGACAGGACGGTGCCGCTGTTCGGGGTGTGGGTTGGACCAGGAGACGGGTTGTAAACGGTATTTGAACAGGAGATCAGGATGACCATCCACCAAGCCATGTATTCCGGATCGAGTGCGTTGACCAACTATGGTAATGCAATGACCGTCATCGGAAACAACCTGGCCAATGCCAGCACCACGGCCTTCAAGGGGAGTCGGACCACCTTTGAGGATGTTCTCATCCAGACAGTGGGGATCAGCGGTACCCGGTCGGCCACCCAGATTGGCACCGGGGTGGGCATGTCCTCGGTGGATCAGGACATGAACCAGGGATCCATGAACGGCACCACGAGTGTCACGGACATGTCCATCGACGGACGCGGATTTTTTCAGGTGAAATCCAAGCCGTCCGTTGCCGTGCAGGGGGGCGTCGTCACGGCGGTGACGGCGACGGATACCTTCTACACCCGGGCAGGTGACTTCAAGAAAAACAAGGATGGCCTGCTCGTGACCAATGCGGGTCTGGTGTTGCAGGGGTGGAAACTGGACCAGAGCGGGGCGCGGGATGGCAATCTTCAGGATGTCAACCTGACCTCGTTCCAGACCAGCAATCCCAAGGCAACCAGTCTGGTCAAGGTGGGCATGAATCTGAATGCCTCCGTACCGGTCAACACGAAGGTCTACAATCCGGATGATCCCTCCACCTACGATTATGCCACGACGGTACGGGTTTACGACTCCCTGGGCAACGGCCACAATGTGGAACTTCAGTTTCGCAAATCGGGTGACAATACCTGGGAGTGGCACGCCGTGGCCCCTTCCAAGGAACTGGATGCCTCCCAGAAGCAGGCCGGAAAGACCATGACAGCGCTGGATTTGACGACAGGCAATGTCATGGCGGCTCCATCGGGTGCAACCTACAAGGCCGGAACCCTGGTATTCGATACGTTTGGAAAATTGAGTCAGGAAGGTTCGACTCCCATCAGGTTCAAGTTTGCCGGGCAGGGCAGCACAGCGGCGGAGCAGGATGTCCTGTTTGATTTTGGTGGTGCCATCGGAACCAATGGGGATTCCACCAATGATTTTCTTCCTGCCTCGGCGGCTGCCTCAACGGCGGGGACAACGACAGGGACAGGGACAACAACAGCAACGACCACCCCGGCAGCAACGACCACTCCGGCAGCAACGACCACCCCGGCAGCGACGACTACCGGTGCGGCGACTTCGACAGCGGCCACGACGGGTGCGGTTGCCACGATTCTTTATGGTGCTGGAACCGTGAAGGATGATGCCGGCAATATTGGAACGGATGGTACAGTCCAACTGGCCAGTGATTTTACCACGACCAAATTGAGCCAGGATGGTTTCCCTACCGGTTACCTGGAGAGTCTGGCCATCAGCCAGGATGGCAAAATCGTTGGCAACTATTCCAATGGTGACAATCGGGGATTGTTCCAGGTTGCATTGGTGGATTTTGACAACGACCAGGCTCTCGAACAGATCGGGGCCAATCTGTTTGCCGAAACACGCCTTTCCGGCCTGCCCCGGCTGGGAGAACCCCAGAGCGGTCGTCTGGGAGCGATCAAGAATTTTTCTCTCGAACAGTCCAACATTGACTTGTCCGCCGAATTTGTCAACATGATCACGGTACAACGGGCTTTCCAGGCCAACTCACGCATCATCACGGTCACCGATGGCATGATGGAAGAGCTGATTGCCATGAAACGGTAATGGATCAGCCCAACGGGTTTGACATATCGGAACCTGCTGATTTGCCTGGGGTGGCCGAAGCAGGGAAGGAGAATATGCCAGGTCAGGTGGTCCTGGGGTTTTCCGGAAAGCAAGATTTTCAGGGTGAGAAAAAGCGGGTTTGTACCGGTGTTCCTGGTGGGAATCATTGTGAAAGTGGTCCAGGGAATGTCATAGTCACTCAGGACGGCATGGATGCGGCTTGTTTTTTAGTCAAAGGGTATGGTCATGGCAGAAGAAGCGGAACAGGAACAACAGGAAGAAGAAGGTGGTGGCGGTGGCGGCGGCGGTGGCGGCGGTATCGTCAAGATTCTGATCATGGTGATTCCGGCCCTGCTGCTGGGAGCGGGCGGCGGGTATTTTTTTGGTTCCCGAGGCGCTGAAAAACAAGTCAAAGAGGCCGTCACCAAAGAGCCTCAGCCTGAAAAAGCCGCCAAGAGTCCCGGCGAATTGGTCGGGGAAATCTATAAACTGGAACCCTTCGTGGTCAACCTGAATGAACCACGCGGCAATCGCTACCTCAAGACCACGGTCCAGTTGGAAATGAGTGGCGGCGGCCATGGCAAAGAGGGCGAAGCCAAGAAGGAAGAAGGTGGAGGACACGGGGGGGAAGGTGAGAAAAAATCCAGTCCGATCAAGGAAGAACTGGATCGGCGCCAGCCCCAGGTCCGGGATATCATTTTGCAGCTTTTGACCTCCAAGACCACCCAGGAACTCCAGGCCTTGGATGGCAAATTCAAGTTGCGGGAGGAGATCCAGGGGCGACTCAATGCCATCATGATCAATGGGCAGGTTACGTCGGTATATTTTACCGAATTTGTCATACAGTAACACGCAGCGGCAGCCTGGTGGTTGATATCCCATGTCACAAATCCTCTCTACCGAAGAAATCGACGCCCTCATGGGGGCGTTGGATGAAGGGACCATCAACCTGGAGGAGATCGACGAGGATATTCCCGCCGCATCCCAGGAGAAAAAATACAGTGCCTTCGTTTTTGGCCAGAAAACCTCCATACGTGCCGGTGCCCTGCCCGGTCTGGATCTGATCAACGAACATTTGGCATCCCAGCTCTCCTTCAAGCTGACCCAGAAAGTCGGACGGGAAGTCCACGTCCAACCCAAAACCACGATCAACCAGGTGTTCGGGCGCTTCGTGCATGGTCTGACGCCGCCGATCTTCATCAACATTCTGCGCGTGGAACCCTCCCAGGATCTGGCGCTGTTGACCATCGATGGAGATGTGATGTATCGGGTTTTGGAGGGTTTTTTTGGTGGCAGTGGGGAGTCGGAACGTCCGTTTCGCAACTTTTCCTCCTTCGAAATGAAGGTGATCGACCGCATCATGGACGTGACCCGGGAACAGATTGAACTCTCCTGGAAAAAGTTGGATGCCTCGTTCCGTCTGATCCTGACCCGCTGGGAAAATCAGCCCCAGTTTGCCGCCGTCATGCCGATGGATGACAACGTGTTTCTGATCACCTTCGCCGTCGAGGTTGGCGAGGCGGAGGGGTCACTGACCATCTGTTTTCCCTCGGTCATCCTGGAACTGTTCAAGCAACAGCTCAAGGTCGGCTTCCAGCAGAAGGAGGCCGTGGGCGGTGCCTCGACATGGCGGCGTTCCCTGGTTCGCCAGCTTGGTTATGTTCCTCTGCGCCTCGATCCGGTCATCGATCATGTCTCCATGTCCATGCGCGATATGCTCAACCTCAAACCCGGTGATGTCATCATGCTCAATACGGATTTGAGCGAAGAGGTGGATATCGATATCGGTGGTGTCACCAAATATGCGGCGGTGGCCGGGGTCGTGGATGGCAAGCGCGCCCTGCGGGTGACCAGGATCGTGAAGGAAAAAGAGGAGTGATACAAACAGGTTAACTGTTCAGGAGTGTGGGCATTATGGAAGAGGACCTCGATTTTCCGGATGACAATCTGGCAGGAGGAGTGGGCCCCGGCGGCGATGGCAACATTCCCAGTCCCCTGGGCAGCAGCCTGAACTGGCAGGAGTTGGCCGGAGAAGGGGGAGGAGATGCCAAACCCGACGATGATAAAGGCGGCATTCCCCCCAATCTGGAACTGCTCATGGATGTGCCGCTGGACATCTCCGTCCGGTTGGGCAGCGTCCACATGCAGATTCGCAATCTGCTGCGTCTGAACAAGGGATCCCTGGTCGAACTGGAAAAAGAAGCCGACGATCCCCTGGAAATCTACGTCAATGATCGACTCCTGGCCTATGGCGAGGTGGTCATGATCAAGGAAAAACTCGGTATCCGCATCACCGATATCGTCTCCCTGGAAGAGCGTTTGGAGAATTTGCGCTGATGGACCGTCGGTGGCGGATGATGTTGCAGGTTGCCGGGTTCGTGCTGTTGATCGCCGGTCTGCTCTGGATCCCGATTGTCTGGGCAGAAGCAACCGGAGAGGGGGTCGTTGCATCCGGAGAGGGAAGTGTCGATTTTGTCGGCGAGATGATTCGCATCCTTGGCTTTTTGGCCGTTTTGGTGGCATTGTCTGTACTGGCCGTGCGGGTGGGAAAGCGCCTGGAACCACGCTGGAACAGCGGCACGGTGCAACTGCTGGGTACCCGAACCCTGGCCCCGGGCGTGGGAGTCCGGTTGATCCGGGTCGGGTCGAGAGCCTGGTTGCTCGGTGTCACCCGGGAGCGGGTCTCCCTGCTGGCAGAGCTGGGAGAACAGGATCTGCCCCCCTCGAAGGAATCGTCGCCGTGAGTGTCGGCAAACGCCATTTCAAAATCATCAGCGTCCTTTTTCTTTTGATACTGGGCGGAGGGGTGGGAGCTGCCGTAGCGGCGGATCTGACCTTCCCGGCCATCACCTTCTCCTCGGGTGGCAAGGCGGATCCAGGTCAGGTCGGGGTCGGGCTGCAAATCCTGGCCATGATGACCCTCTTTTCGTTGGCCCCGGCCATGCTCGTCATGATGACCTCGTTTACCCGGGTGATCGTGGTCATGTCTTTCGTGCGGCAGGCCATGGGCTTGCAGGGACAACCCCCCAACCAGGTCCTGGTGGCGCTCGCCCTGTTCGTCACCTTCTTTGTCATGGGACCGGTCTTCGACCGGGTCTGGGACGAGGCCCTGAATCCCTACCTGGACAAAAAACTGAGTGAATCCGCAGCCATCGAGCGGGCATCCGTACCCATTCGCGGTTTCATGTTGCGGCAGACCCGGGAAAAGGATCTGGCCCTGTTCATGCGGCTGGCCGGCATGCCCAAGACCCAGAAGCCCCAGGATGTTCCCATCCGGCTCCTCATTCCCGCCTTCATGGTCTCGGAATTGAAAACCGCCTTCCAGATCGGTTTCATGATCTATCTGCCGTTTCTCATCATCGACATGGTGGTGGCCAGCGTGGTCATGTCCATGGGCATGATGATGTTGCCACCTCTGGTGATTTCCATGCCGGTCAAGTTGATCCTGTTCGTGCTGGTGGACGGCTGGTCCCTGGTGGTCGGTTCCCTGGTGCAATCATTCCGATAGGATAGACACATGATTTATGGTGGTGGTCCACAATCTCCCCTGGATGAGTCACCGGTGGTGGTTTTGCCGATTCCTTATGGGGCCACCCTGACCTATCGGGCCGGGGCCGCCGATGGCCCGGCTGCCTTGCTGGCCGCCTCCGCCCAGATGGAACTGTTCGATGACGAACTCGGCGAGGAGATCATCCAGGCCGGCATTCATACCGCGCCCACCGTGGAACCCAACCTGGCCAGCCCGGAAGCGATGATGGCAACCATTCGTCAGGCAGCATTGCCGCATCTTCAGGCCGGGCGGTTTTTGGCGGCGATTGGCGGGGATCATTCCATCACCGTTGGCCTGTTGCAGGCCTTTTGTGACCATTTTGGCACCGGGTTTTCCGTCCTGCAACTCGACGCCCATGCCGATTTGCGGGAGAGCTATCATGGCACGCCGCTGTCGCATGCCTGCGTCATGCACAACGTGGCCGGCATGGGATTGCCGTTTGTCCAGGTGGGCATTCGTTCCCTGAGCGAGCCGGAGTGGAACCTGATCCGGCAACGCGGTTGGGGAGACCGCATTTTTTGGGCACGGGACATCGTGCCCGCTGCCCAGCGCCAGGATGAGGCCTGGATGGCCAGGGTCGTGGAACAACTGGCCCCGCTGGTCTATGTCACCCTGGATCTCGATGCCCTGGATCCGGCCATCATGCCGGCAGTGGGGACCCCTGAACCGGGCGGGCTGGATTATTATACCGTCTTGCGTCTCCTGCGGCGGGTGACCCGGGAAAGACGGGTTGTGGGTTTTGACATCAACGAATTGTCCCCGCTCCCGGGGCAACCGGCGGGAGAGTTCATGGCCTCCCGGATTCTTTACAAAATGATTGGTTATGTTAAATCATCCGCACCCCCGGATTGAGCGGTTGACGGTCAAAAACTACCGTGCCCTGCGAAATGTAACCTTCAATAATCTGCAAGCTCTGACCGTTTTATTGGGTCCCAATGGCAGTGGTAAATCCACCCTATTCGATGTGTTTGCCTTCCTTTCTGAATGTTTTCAGGATGGCGGCCTGCGTCGTGCCTGGGAGAGGCGCGGACGCTTCAAAGAGCTGCGCAGTCGGGATCAGGAAGGCACGATCACCATCGAATTTGCTTATCGCGAACAGGCAGATGCCCGCAACATCAAGTATCCCTTGATTACCTATCACCTGGAAATTCAAGAAGAAGACAATCGTCCGGTCGTGGCGTTGGAATGGATGCGCTGGAGACGGCAACATTCGGGAGCGCCGTTTTATTTTCTTGAGTTCAGGCATGGACGGGGCAGAGTGATCAGCGGCGAACAGCCGGAGGCAACCGACCAGAAAATGGTTGCGGATCTGAAATCCTCCGATCTGTTGGCTGTTGGAACGCTGGGCAATCTGGCAGAAAATCCCCGGGTGATGGCACTCAAGGAGTTTATCACTGGTTGGCATCTCTCCTGCCTGTCAGCCAACAATGCCCGGGTCATTCCCGACGCCGGGCCGATGGAAAAATTGTCTCCCAGTGGTGACAATCTGGCCAATGTCATTCAACACCTCAAGGAGCGGTTTCCGGAACGATTGTTGATCATAGAAGCCAGTTTGCGTCGCCGGGTGCCGCGTTTGGAAGGGATTGATGCCTCTTTGCTCGATTCGGGTCATTTGTTGCTCAAGGTGAAAGATGCCCCTTTTTCGACCGGTGTACAGGCGAAATACATTTCCGATGGCACTCTCAAAATGTTGGCCTATCTTGTTTTACTCAATGACCCAGATCCCTCCCCCCTGATCGGACTGGAAGAGCCGGAAAATTTTTTGCATCCTAAACTGCTGCTTGAACTGGCCGAAGAGTGCAATCAGGTTTCCGGTCGTTCCCAAATGTTGGTCACGACCCATTCACCTTTTTTCATGAATGGCATGCGGCCAGAACAGGTGTGGGCCTTGGGTCGGGGTGATGATGGTTACACCCTGGTCAAACGGGCAGCCGACATGCCCGTTGTCAACGAAATGATGCATGCTGGTGCCAAGTTGGGGGATCTCTGGATGGAGGGTTATCTCAGTTGGCACTCTGACCTTTTTCCTCTTGTTTGACTTCCGGTTCGAATTGCGTCTATGTTCATGGTGTCCTGATCAACAGCAGCCAGGGGAGATAGACAAGCGTGCGTTACATCAGTACCCGTGGGGGCGTGCAACCAGTTGGTTTTGCCGAGGCGGTCATGATGGGTCTGGCCACGGACGGCGGTCTGCTCCTGCCGGAGCGTATCCCGACCATCGCTGCCCCAACCTGGCGACAGTGGGCCACGCTCTCCTTCCAGGATCTGGCCATGGAAGTGATGGCTCCCTTTGTCGGTGAGGCCATTCCTGCTGCCGACCTGCAAAATCTCATCACCCGTTCCTATGCCACCTTCTCCCACCCGGACATCACCCCGGTGGTGACCGTGGGTTCGCGTCATGTCCTGGAACTGTTTCACGGTCCGACCCTGGCTTTCAAGGATGTGGCCCTCCAGTTTCTGGGCAACCTGTTTGCCTACCTTCTGGCGCGCAGTGGCGGACGGTTGAATATTCTGGGGGCCACCTCCGGGGATACCGGTTCCGCCGCCATCCATGGCGTGCGCGGCAAGGAACGCATCCATATTTTCATCATTCACCCGCATGGCCGGGTCTCGCCGATCCAGGAACGCCAGATGACCACGGTCCTGGATGCCAACGTCCACAACATTGCCGTCCAGGGGGATTTTGACGATGGACAACGCATCGTCAAGGCCCTGTTCAACGACCTGGAGTTCAAGAATGCCTTTCAGCTCGGGGCCGTCAACTCCATCAACTGGGCACGCATTCTGGCGCAGATTGTCTACTATGTGTATGCCTGGGGCCGGGTCAGCGGCGGCGATACGGGACGGGCGGTGACCTTTTCCGTTCCGACCGGAAATTTCGGGGATATTTTTGCCGGCTACATGGCCCGTCGCATGGGATTGCCGATCCGGCGTCTCATTCTGGCCACCAACCGCAATGACATTCTGACCCGCTTCATGGCCACCGGTGTCTATCAAACGGGTCAGGTCATGCCGACCATCAGTCCCTCCATGGACATTCAGGTTTCGTCCAATTTTGAGCGGTATCTCTATTATCTCTTCGCTGCCGATACGGCGCGGGTACGTACCAGCATGGAGAGTCTGGCCCGCACGGGACGGTTTCAGGTCACGGCTGCCGAACAGGCCACCGCAGCCCGGGAATTTCCGGCCATGGCCGCCTCGGAAACAGCCACCACGCAGCAGATTCGTGACACCTTTGCCCGGTATCGCTATCTGCTCGATCCGCATACGGCGGTCGGCTTTCATGCGGCGCAGGCCGAAGAGGGACCGGTCGTTTGTCTGGCCACAGCCCACCCGGCCAAGTTTGCCGATGCGGTCGCCCAGGCCATCGGCCACCCGCCGGAACTGCCTGCCGCATTTGCCGGCATCATGGATCTTCCCACCCGGTGTCAGGTCCTGCCGGCGGATGCGGATGCCGTGCGTCGCTTCATGGCAGAGACCATGGAAAAGGAATGAAAGCAGATCAACAAAAAAACCTGAACGCCGACACGTGGCCCGTATTGCTGGTTGACGATGAGGCGGACTTGCTGTTCACGACGAGACTTGTCCTGGAAAAGGCGGGCTTGAATCCGATAGAAACGCTGTCGGACAGCCGGGATGTGATGCATTTTCTGGAGCAGGTGCAGGGGCAGGTCGCGGTTGTGGTGCTGGATCTGTATATGCCCAATATTTCAGGAAAGATGCTTCTCGAACAGATCCGGAAGCTTTATCCGGAGATTCCGGTCATCATCATGACCGCAGCCCAGCAGGTCGAAAATGCCGTGGTTTGCATGAAGATGGGTGCCCTGGACTATCTGGTGAAACCCGTGGAGGTGAACCGCCTGGTTTCCAGTGTTGCCCGGCATGTCGAACTGACCCGGCTGAAATCCAGTGTGACAAGTTTGAAAAATGCCCTTTTGGAGGGACAGCTTCAACGTCCGGAAATGTTTGCGGATCTCATTTTTTGTTCGCCGCGCATGTCAGCCACCATGCAATATCTCGAAACAATAGCACAATCCAGGGAGCCGGTATTGCTGTTGGGGGAGACGGGTGTCGGCAAGGGTCTTGCGGCCAGGATTTTGCATTGTCTTGGTGATTTCAAAGTGCCTCTGGTGACTGTCAATGTCGGCGGACTGGACGACAATGTGTTTTCCGATACCTTGTTCGGTCACATCAAGGGTGCTTTTACCGGAGCGGATGGTCATCGCAATGGAATGATTGCCATGGCCAAGGGGAGTATCTTGTTTTTGGATGAAATTGGTGATCTTTCCGAGTTGTCCCAAATCAAACTGTTGCAACTCCTCGAAGAGGGTACTTATTCACCGTTGGGAAATGACAGCACCTATTCCTGTGATGCGCGTATTGTTTGTGCCACCAACCGTGATTTGGCTGTGTTGGTCAAGAAGGGGCTTTTCCGATCCGATCTTTACTATCGGCTCAAGGTGCATCAGGTGCGGATTCCCTCGCTGCGGGAACGCAGGGAGGATATTGAGCCGCTGACACGCCATTTTTTGGACAAGTTGGCGAAAAGCCACGGCAAACCCACGCCAACCCCACCTTCGGAGTTGTTCACACTCCTCGCCACTTATCATTTTCCCGGCAATGTGCGAGAATTGCGTGCCATGGTCAATGAAGCGGTGGTTCGTCATAAAAAAGGGGTTCTTTCCCTGGCCGTATTTCGGGAGTTTATGGGCGATCAGACCCTTGACCCGTCCGGTGATACCCCAGGTTTGTCCGGTGAGAGCAAGCTTGCCATTCTGGGCGAATTTCCGACTTTGGATGAGGCAAAATTATTTTTGATTCAGGAAGCGTTGCGTCGTGCCCATGGCAATCAAGGCATTGCGGCATCCATGTTGGGTATTTCGCGACGCGCCTTGAACGGCAGGCTGTCACGTCTTCATCCCGACTCTGACTGACACGTTTCATAAAAAGTTACAAGTAAAATTTACAGCCTGTTCATGTGGAACTATTTTGGATCCGCTTGGTCTATGGTAAAAGAACTGGTTGCATATACGGGCACATTGGGTGTCATGGGTGTTTTGTGCGTGACGTGAGGGGATCGCGAATTGTTTGTAAGCACCTCGGAGTTCGGCTGAAAGGGTGTACCGTTTCTTCCTGTTTGGAATGAAATGGTACATGTGTTGTAATGCGTTGTAAATATTCGAATAATTCGTTGGATGTTATCGAATTGTTGCTGTTTATCTACATAAGTGGTGTACCATTTTCTGTTTTTGAAGGGAAATTTTATAATAAGAAACACGTTGAATATTATAGTGTTTCACAAAGGTAAGACGTATTTTTGAGTGCGGCACGTTATATGCTCTACAGTATGTGGTGGTCGGTTGAAGCCAACAGAGGGGGGCATGTTTTGTAAATATTGGGGTACTTATTTATGATACGTAAAAAGAGTTGTGTACTGACCGATGAGACATCTCCACATTGTTATTGCAATGAAATGATCTATAATGTCCTTGATATTTCTGCCGATGGCATGGCTTTGGTTTCTAGACGAGGACGATTTCTGAAGGTCAATCGGGCTTTATCCGCCATGACGGGTTATAGAGAAAAAGAGTTGTTATCTATTGATTTTCAATCTATTACCCATAAGGATGATCTGGATGCCGAACAGGTTTATCTGAGACGAATGCAAAAAAAAGTCGATTCGACTTATCAATTGAGGAAGCGCCTTTTGCATAAAATGGGTCATGTCATCTGGGTGCAAGCTCATGTTTCTGCGGTTTTGGATGGATATGGCAATAAAAATAATTTTGTTTTACATTACAAGAAAGTCGATGTCCGAAGAAATAACGGTGCAAAGCCACAAAAATCCACGAACCAATTGGCGTTGGAAGGTTCCTCGGTCTACAACAACAAACCGGCATCCAAAGAATCTCGTTTCAATTTGTTCTTTAATACTATTGCCAGCAGTGCTCTGTTCAGTACCCTGATGGAGGATGAAGGCGAACAGGAGCAGATGGAAAAGCGGGTCATGCATTTGGTCCAATTGGCTATGGCTGGGGAATTGTCAGCCAATATGATACATGAAGTCAATAACATTAACAGTTCCATAAATTATTCTGTCACCATATTGGAGGATGTCTGGCATGATATCAAATCAATTCTGGAACAGTATGCAGAGAAGTACGGTGATTTCATACTGGGCGGATTTCCATTTTCCAAAATGCGTGGGCGTATTCCGGAGCTTTTATCTCTTGCACAGGGAAATTCCCGACGCATCCATGAAATTATTAATTTAATCAAAATTTTATCACGACCGAATCGACCAGACCAGGATGGTGCCGATGATGTGGATATCAACGCGGTTGTGAAAAATGTTGCGCTGATCCTGGAAAATATGATTAAAAAATATACCGATCATTTTGATCTGTTTTTGGCTGAATGCAACCCGATTGTCATTGGTTCTTCTCAACCCATGTTCGTCATCTGTAGTGCAAAATCTGATTTATTTCAATATTTTACT
>JADGCO010000099.1 GCA_015228935.1 Magnetococcales bacterium
GGAACGCTACTGGCCCCTTGAAGGCGATGAAGTATGGCCCTTTCCACCCGATACCAATCCGCAATATGTCCGCGATCTGGTCAAAAGGTATGTGGGAATGGCTTGATTTTCAGGCTGCCTGCACCATGGCCAGACAGGATGCCTGTTTGCGGAACAGGTCGATGCTGTGCAGGGCAAGGTTTGCGGACAAGGCCAGCAAGACGCCTACTTCTTAACTGCTCAAACAAGCCGCTGCTCTGTTCAAACAAGCCGCTGCTCTGTGTTCATGGAGATTGTTCTGTTTGAGTTATTTATGGGCACGTCCCAAATGTACATCAGAATTGATTACATTGTCTCAGTGTCTGTTATGTTTTGTTCTTTGTGTAAATCCGGAATTGGCTGCTTTGCCTCGGTGTTTGCTCTTTCGAATGCTTCGAGTGCAGAAATTAATTGCATTGCCTCGGCGGCGGCTCTGTCTCGTTCTATTTTTTCCTTTTCCAGTTTCAAGCGAACCGATCCAGCCCGACTGGAGGTTATTTGAAAAGGGGCCTTCCAACTCTTTACGATTTCCCGATGTCCGGAAAATTCCTGCAAAATTTTTATGGCGCGAAGTTGCAACGGACCCGGTTTGGCCAGCCCCCGCACGACCCGCACCAGATCCAGAAACAATCCACCTTCCACAGCGGTTTGCAGGCAGACAGGACGGTCCGCCAGGGGATTGAAGCAGGTGTTCGGAATGGCATCCCAGGCCTGGGCAACCAAGCCGATTTCCTGTTGTCCCTCCTTGACCTCTTGCAACAGGGCAAGGGTACGGGACAACGCGAGGGTCTCTGCAAGGGGGATGACAAGGTCGCAAATATCCGGTTTGGGCAGGGGTTCGGCGTGCAACACGCCGGCCACATAATTCCAGATATCCTGGCTCTGGAGAGTTTTTTCCAATACCTGGGCTGCAAACCGGCGCGAATTGTCAGAGGCCCGATCACTCAAAAAGGAAAAGGTGAAATTCAACGCCTTGGCCTTGCCATACAAAACTTCCAAATGTTGGTAGGCCTCATGAAAATTTTGTACCTGAAAACGGCGCAAATCCCTCTCACGACCCCACAAGAGGCGCGATGCCAAATCCGGTGTGGTTGCCTCGGGAAGCGTATCGGGTTGATCCAGACGGACAACCCAGGCCTGCGCACGGTCCAGAAGGACACCCATGCCAGCCGGTCCTGAGAGGAGGGCTTCCATGGTTAGCGATGCCTCGACAAGGGGTTCATAAAGAGTTCATCACGACCAGCGTGCAAATGGTATCTGCCTGTCGCGCAGGTCATTTTCGAGCATGTTTGCATCATCGGCAAAACGAGCGTGCGGTTGGGCAGGAAAAGAGACCAAACGCAAGGAATGTACCGTAAACGATCTGAAAATATGGCCTTCGATGAAAGAGTCGTTTCCCATGCCAGGAGTTCCCGCCTGGACCACTATAGAAGAAAAATCGGCCTTTGTCGTGGTTTTGGTCAATTTTTTTCCGGCTTTTGCGATGGCCAGCATGGCACGTTGCTCCCATGTTGCCCGGAATCCATCCGGAATTTGTTCTTTGTATTTGAGATCGCGATCCATGACAAACTGGACAGAATTTTCGTGAAAAAAGGTTGTGCGGTGCGCTATCATCCTCTCTGCAAAAATCATACAGCATGCGCCGTAATGTTCCAATCCGCGCAGATCCAGGGTGAGGGCTGCAAAACAGATTCTTTCCTTGAAATGGGGAAAAAACAGGGAATCAACGATCTCGCGACTTCTGTCCCAGGCATTGTTTTTGGGAAAGCGTATGCCTGCCTGCAACTTTTTGTAGAAGTTTGCATAACATCCGTATTCTTCAACCAGTTGGCGGACATCAAGAAAACTGCGATTCATGCAGGCCCTGGATTCTTGTTGGACCGTGTCCTGAAAATCCTGCAACAGGGCTTCAAGACCTTCCTCTCTTGCCCAGACGCATACTTCGGCATGGCGTATTTCCAGTGCAATCTTTTCTCCCCTGGCCAGCAATACGTTGGGATACTCACCCGGTGTATCGCAATGAGGGCAGCAGTTGTCATGGGCAATATAGTCAAAATGACAATACTGACAGGTTACCTTGAGCCGATCCATCTTGCCTCCCAATGTCATTGCCCGATCCCGAACACCTGGACGGCGAGTTTATAACCAGATTGTTGTCAGGGGCAAGCCGTCGTGGGACAGGGAAAACATTTTTTCGTTTGCCAGACATCCAGGAGAGTCGGTTCATGCATGCGGTCTGTCAGGTGGCGGAAGGCAGCAATCTGGTATATTGTTTCCCGCATGAACGGGTATGATGTCATTGCCAGATTGAAGGGTGCAGGATGGTGCCTGGATCGGATCAAAGGCAGCCATGACATCCTGGTGAAAGATGGCAAAGCAGTTCTTTGTGCCCGTGCATGGAACACCTGAACTCGGCCATGGCCTGTTGGCGGCGATCCAGAGGCAAACCGGTGTCAGGCTGAAGAATTGAGGTGAGGTGGAGAGATGGAACGACGTTTTCCAGTTGTGCTGGATCCACAGGAACCCAAGGTTTTTTTTGCCAGATTTCCGGATCTGGAGGAGTGTTTTACCGAGGGTGAGACTGAAGAGGAAGCATTGTTCAATGCCGCCGAGGTGCTGACCGCCATGTTGGAATGGCGCATGGACAACGGCCAGCCGCTTCCGGAACCTTCAAGGAGTGTATCGGGAGCGCACTTCATCCTTCTGGATGCCAGGATGCAGGCGGCCATGGATGAATATGAGCGCATGCATGCAGCAGTGCGTGACGTTCAGGATGGATTTGCAGTTTCATACAGTTCTTGAACAAATGACCCTGGAGGGTGCTGCCATGCGAAACGGGTGGTTGCGGAATGTGCGGTGGGGCCTGTTGGCCGTGAGCGGGTTGTTGGCCGGTGGGGGATGGGTCATGGCCGCTGAGTTGCCGGTACGGAGTGTGGCCCTCTTTACCAGCGGGGTGGGATATGTTCAGCATGCCGGCGAGCTGCCGGGCGGCGAAACCCTCTGGCTTCCCTTCCAGGGGGAACAAATCAATGACGTATTGAAATCCCTGGTCTTGCAGGATGTGGGCGGGGGGGAACCCGGCACCGTGATCTATCCGGCCCGGGATCCAATCGGCAAAACCCTGGGCGGGTTTCAGGTCAATCTCGCCAAGGATCCCGGCATGGCCGGGCTGTTGGGGCAAATGCGGGGTGCCCGGGTGTTGGTCGAAGGGGGAGGGGAACGCCAGGAAGGGGTCATCGTCGGGGTCGAAAAACGCCCCTGGCAGATGGACAAGGATGGCAAGGCCGTGGAAGATTGGCTCCTCAATCTGGTCACGGAGCAGGGTCTGCGCAGCTTTTTTCTGCGGGATTTGCGGCGTATCGAACCCCTGGATCCGGCGTTGCGCGGCGATCTGACCCGGGCGCTGGAAACCCTGGATCAGGGACGCGGCGAAGGCCGCAAGCGCGTTGCCTTCCGCTTTCCGGGTGCAGGCCTGCGCAAGGTCCGCATCGGCTATGTCGTGGAAACCCCGGTCTGGAAGACAAGCTATCGCCTGCTCCTGCCGGAACCCAACGGCACGAAGGCCACGTTGCAGGGGTGGGCCATCGTGGAAAACCAGTCCGACAACGACTGGCACAAGATTCAACTCTCCCTGGTCAGTGGTCGGCCCATATCGTTTGTGCAGGATTTGTACGAACCCCTCTATGCCAAACGTCCGGAAGTCAAAACCCAGGTTGGAACCGGACCCCTGCCTCCCGTGTATGGTGCCGGGATGCCGGCAGCCGGAGGACAGGCCGGGGGGGGAGCGATGCTCAACAAGGAGATGGCCAAAAGGGTGCCGGTCCGAAGCATGGCCATGGCGGCCCCGGCAGCGTCGGGACGGGCCAGACATGACAAGGACAGAGATGCTGAAGGGTTGGCCTCGGAAGCCATGGACCAGAGTGCCCCGCCTGCCCCACCACCCTGGGAAGAACAGGCCCTGGATCCGGCCCGGATCACAGCCGTGGCCGCAGCCACGGAGCAGGGTGCCCTGTTCCAGTATACCGTGGCCGATGTCTCTCTGCCGCGGCGGCAATCGGCCATGCTGCCCATCGTGGCCGACCCACTCCAGGCACGGCTGGTGAGCATCTACAACCGGCAGGTTTTGGACCGCCATCCGCTGGCCGGAGTGTGGCTGGAAAATACCACCGGCAAGCATTTGCCAGCCGGACCGGTGACCCTGTATCAACAGGGAAGTTATGGCGGCGATGCCCGCCTGGAAGAGATCCCGCCCGGACAAAAACGGCTGTTGAGTTTTGCCGTGGATCTGGCCGTGAAGGTCAAACCTCCCGCAGAACGCAACGAGAGCCGGTTGACGGCCGGTCGGGTGGTCAAGGGGGTGCTGGAGTTGACGGAAAAACGCCTCCGCATGCGCGACTATACGGCGGAAAATACGGCAACCGTACCCCGGACCCTGATCGTGGAACATCCGGTCGAGGCCGGTTGGCAAAAAAGTCCGGAAAGTCCCGCCCCGCTCGAAAGCACGCCCGAATGGCAACGCTTTGAAACCACCCTGCCGCCGGGCGTCATCACCACCCTGACCGTGCGGGAAGAGCGGATCGAACGGCAACGCCTGGCCCTGCTCTCCAGCAACACAGCCACCCTGCTCATGCATGCGGACAATGGTGCCCTGCCGGAGGCGTTGCGGGGTGCCCTGCGCCAGGTGATGGGCTTGCAGAAAACCGTCCAGGATCGCGAACGGGACATGGAAGAAGCCGCGCAACGTCTCGAAAAATTGACAGAGGAACAAGGCCGGTTGCGGGAAAATCTGGCAGCGACCAACACCGGGGCCAAATTTCATGATCGTATCGTGCAAAAACTGGAACAGACCGAAAATGAGATCGAACGCTGGCAGACCACTGCCGACAAGGCACGGCAGGCCCACAAAGAGTCCCGGGACCGGCTGGAGCGATTTTTGGAAAGTTTGAATGTTGGCTGAAAAAAGGTCAGAATCCGGAATGCGCCGATGTTGTTCAAGGTGGACTGCCGGTCAAAAATGATGTTCCATCGGAGAGATGCTGATGCCCATGATCCTGTATCACAACCCACAGTGCAGTAAATCCCGTGCGGCTTTGGAACTTTTGCGCACGCGCGGGGTGGAACCCGGAATCGTGGAGTATTTGAAGGTGCCGCCGGATCGGGAGACCTTGAGCAGAATTCTTGACTTGTTGGGCATGGAACCCCGGCAGATCATGCGCACCAAAGAGTCGGCCTATCGTGAAAACCATTTGCACAATCCGGATTTGACACGGGATGAGTTGATCGATGCCATGGTCAGGAATCCCAGGTTGATCGAACGCCCCATTGCCATGACCGAGCGTGGGGCTGTCCTGGGGAGACCGCCGGAAAAGGTGTTGGATCTTTTGTAGTCAGCCTGTTGAACTGAAACGACTGTGCCTCATGAGAGCGGTTGCGGCAACGTGGCGTGCAGCATCATCCTGTGGTGGTGTTGAATGGCGGTGACTTTGTTTCATGGGAATGGTTGCGGGAGCGTGGCGTGCAACGGGTTTTCTGGCTGGTGATTTTGTTTCATGGGAGTGGTTGCGGGAGTGTGGCGTGAAACGTGTTTTCTGGCTGGGTTTGTTGTGGTTGCTGTCGGGATGTGGTGCGCTGAATGATCTTTCCTGGCTGAGTGGTTCATCCGGTGCGACCGGAGCGGTCGATTGGGTCAATCGCGATTGGCCCTCGGGTGGTCACTATGAGGGAGAGATGGTGAATGGCAAGCGCCACGGCAAGGGGAGTTTCCTCTGGCCGGATGGGGCACGTTATGTCGGCGAGTACCGGCATGATGAGCGGACCGGTTATGGGGTTTTTTCCTGGCCCGATGGTTCCCGATATGAGGGGCAGTTTGTCGGGGGCAAACGGGATGGCAAGGGAACCTTCATCTGGCCGGATGGTGCCCGGTATGCCGGGGAGTATCGGCAAGGCCAGCGGCATGGCCAGGGAACCTACTACTCGGCCAATAAATCCGTCGTGGTGTGCCAGGCCGTGCCCCAGGAGGAGTCGCAGGAGTGGATGGATGGCCGTTTTCTGGGCAGTACCACGAACAGTGTGGCCACCCTGGCACCCCCACCTCCCCTGGTCAGCCCGTCTGTGTTGCCGCCACCGGTTTCTCCCGTCGTTGCCGGTCGCTCTGCGGACCTGACCCGTGTATCGCGGGCTGCCATGCCGGCGGATTTTGATTCTTCGCCACCAATGTCGTCGCGTCCTGCATCTGCCGCGTCGGTTGCCGCCACCGCTTCCTCTATCGGGACCCCGGGTCTTTCCGGCATTTCCTCTGCTGGTGCTTCTGCTGCTGGTGCTTCTGCCGTTCCGGGCGCTGCTGCGCATACCGTTGCGTCTGGCAAGGATCGCACAGCGCCCGCAACGTCACGAACCACCCGCGAACTGGCGGACATTAAAAATCTGCAACCTCCCCCGCCATCCGGTGAGACATGGCGGGAGCCGCATACGGGCATCTCCTTTGTCCGGATTCCGGGCGGGTGTTTTCAAATGGGCGGGGTGCGGGGTGGCCTGGATGAACGACCGGCACACCCGGTGTGCGTGGATGACTTCTGGCTGGGACGCTACGAGGTCACCCGGGACGAGTGGGAACAAATCATGGGCGCGGCCCCCAGACAAGGACCGACCACGGTGGTGGATCGCCAACAGCCGCGTCATCAGGGTCGGGAGCCGATGGAGAGCGTCTCCTGGCATGATGTCCAGCAATTCATCTCCCGGCTGGATCAGGCCAGTGGGACCCGATTCCGTTTGCCGACCGAGGCGGAGTGGGAATATGCCTGCCGGAGTGGCGGACGGGAGCAGCTCTACTGCGGTGACGATAAACCGGAACGGGTGGCCTGGTTCGACGGCAACAGCCAGGGAACCGTCCATCCGGTCGGTACCCGGGAACCCAACCCGTATGGTCTGTACGACATGAGCGGCAATGTCTGGGAGTGGGTGGCGGACTGGTATGACCCGGATTATTTCAAAAAAAGTCCGTCACACAATCCTCCGGGACCCACACGCGGCGACGGCAAGGTATTCCGGGGTGGAGCCTGGCTGAGCGGGACCCGGTATATTCGCGCCAACCAGCGGTACCGGTTTCCGCCCGACCGGCGTTACAATCTCCTTGGGTTTCGTCTGGTCCATACGCCTTGATCTGGAATATACTGTCGAAAACATCTTCCGCCCTGGGGAGGAGGCCGGTCTCCGGTTGAGGTGACGATGCGTGTGATCACCATATTGGACAAGAGTGCGATCCTGGTGTGTTTGCAGGAGCTTCCCTTTTTTCGTGAGTGGGAAAGTGCGGAAGTGGACCATATCCTGGATCTGCACCACCTTGTGCATTTCCAGGTGTATCGCATGGGGGAGTTTTTTATTCACCAGGAAGATCTTGATACAAGCCTCTATGTGATGCTGGCCGGACGCGCCAGTGTGGTCAAGAGCGGAAGTTCCATACCTCTGGCGGAGTTGCGGGCCGGACAATTTTTTGGGGAAGTCTCCTTCCTGACGGAAGAACCACGCGGAACCAACGTCATTGTGCATGGTTCCACATCGGAGGATCCCAATTCTCTTGAAGGGCATATTTGTTCCGCCCTGGGGATCAAATTGCCAAGTCCTCTGGCGGCTGATGCCGCCGTGGTGATGCGCCTGGACCGTGGCATCATGGAGTTGTTGCGACCCGCTACCCGGGAAATTCTTCTGAACCATTTCATCGCCACCATCGTGCAGCGACTGGATGCCATGAACGAGCGCATCACCCAGTTGACCGGGAAAATTCCCATGCTTTCCATCGATGCCGGGTTGTCGGATCTTTTTGATCAGGCAAGTCTGCTTGCAGCCTGTGGTGAAGAAATTCCGGGTACTTCCATCGCGGAACGGGAAGCATTGCACATGCGGTTGCTCAGGCAACTTTTTCAATGCCAAAAGGAAATGAACGACTTTTTGATCCAGAACGAGAGTGGATGATTGCGCAACATATCGGGTGAGTGACCATGGCCAGAAAGAGTAATGTCACGAAAACCGAATTTCGTGATGTACGTCGCACCATGTGGTTGATCTTTGCCTTTGTTCTCAGTTTTTGTGCCGGCCTGGCGGGTATGGTGGCCAAAGGGTTTGGTTGGTTGTGATTCATGGGGCAGGCCGAATCAGGTGTTGTTGGAGGAAGGGCACTGCCCTTCCTCCTGGAACTCCGTTCCGGTCTTGTATTCATCTTGATGTTTGGAATCACCATTCCAAAGCGAATGAGGTTCAGAACCCTGCTTGATGGTCATCCGATACCAGGTGTTCAGGTCGGTTCCGGCAGGAGATTGCCGTCAATTGCCGGCGGTTTGTCGGGCAGGATCCTGGGTTTGTTTTTCCCGATTTTGGACTTATTTGGTTGTCGGGTGGCGCTGTTTGCCGTGGACCTTTGGGACATTTTTTGTGGGGATGTGGCACAGGGGGGGGCCTGTCATCTCTTCCGAGGTTTTGAAGAACCCGATGACCTGATTGAGGGTTTCCGCCTGGGTGCTGAGTTCTTCGGCGGTGGCGGCCAGCTCCTCGGAAGAGCCGGTATTTTGTTGAATGACCTGGTCGAGATGTTGGATGGCCTTGTTGACCTCGGCGGCACCGGTATTTTGCTCCTGGCTGGCGGAAGCGATCTCCTGGATCAGCTCTGCGGTCTTGCGAATGTCCGGCACCAGTTTGGCTATGATGGCTCCACTCTGTTCGGCAATGGTGACACTGGAATTGGAGAGCGTGCTGATTTCGCCGGCGGCGACTTGGCTGCGTTCGGCGAGTTTGCGCACCTCGGCGGCCACCACGGCAAAGCCCTTGCCGTGTTCGCCGGCCCGGGCCGCCTCGATGGCGGCATTCAGGGCCAGCAGATTGGTTTGCCGAGCAATCTCTTCGATGACGGTAATTTTGGTGGCAATTTCCCGCATGGCCGCCACGGCTTCACCGACCGATTTGCCACCGGCTTCGGCGTCCTGGGCGGCTTGGCGGGCAATTTTTTCGGTTTGCTGGGCATTATCGGTATTTTGTTGAATGCTGCCGGTCATCTCCTCCATGGCGGCGGAAGTCTGTTCCACCGAGGCGGCCTGCTCCGTGGACCCCCGGGCCACTTCTTCGGATGAGGCGGCCAACTGCTCACTGCCAGATGAAACATTTTGTGCCGCCATGCATATTTCAGAGACGATATGTTGCAACTTTTCCGTCATTTGCCACACCGATCCGAAGACACCATGCCGCATATGGGAAATTCGGGCAAAATCGACGTTCAATTGCCCATTGGCCACCTGGGCAACGATGCGATTCAGATCCGACGGATCGCAGCCCAGTTGCCCCAGAATGGTCTTCAGCATGAGAAGTGAAAAAATAATTCCCAATACCAGGGAAGAACCGGCAACCATGGCGATCAGACGCAGACCGGATTGTTCATCATGTTCGGCCTGTTGGGCGGCTTCTGCGGTAAACTTCTTGATTTTCACTGCCAGTGCATCAATATGTTTTTCCACATCTTCGGATTCTTTTTCAATTTTTTCCGATATTTCGTGAGCCTCGTGGAGTTTGCCTTTCTGGAGCCATGCGGTGACTTCCTGGATGTGTTTTTCGACCTGAGCGTGTTCATGATCCAATTCTTTCAAGGCTTTGCCAAACTCTTCCATCTGCTGGCGTTCCCTGGCTGTTCCAGCCAGGTGTGCCGCTTCGGAGGCAATTTTTTCGGCCTTGTGGAACGCTGAATTCACTTTTTCGCCAGATGCAACAAACTCCTTGACGGCATGGTCGAAATGTTGGGCTGCCTTGGAATTGGTGGCACGCGACTCCCCGGTGCGCAATATTTTTTCCAGCATGATCAACTGGTTCATGTAATTGGATTCAATGTCGTTGATTTCATCGCTCAAGGGAATGTCTTCTTCGGCTAGGCCTTTCAGTTCATCGCCGATGGCGGCCATCTTGCTGAGACCGACCCCCCCGACAAGCATCATGGACACGAGCAAAAAAGTGGACAGTCCCAACAACAGGGTGCGAAGTTTGAAATTTTCCAGAATTTTCATTGTAATACATCCCCCGAAGGTTCCGAAGACCGGTGACAGGATTGATCCATCCCAATCCCAATAAGAACAAGGTCTCTGAGAGTAGCCGAGGCACTGGAGGGAGACATATCGCCGAAACCACAATTGTCATGCAGTTTGTTGAATTATTTTTTGCTGTTGGATTGCCAGCGCTTTGCAGTTCCAGTAACGGCAGGAATGACAGGGGATCGGGCAGGAGAGGATGCGACGTTTATTTTAAAAGATTGTTTTCCAGGGCATAGCGGGTCAGTTGGGCATTGTTTTCGAAACCGAGCTTGTTGAGCAGGCGCAGGCGATAGGAACTGATGGCGGAAACGCTCAGGGAGAGTTTTTCAGCAATCCGGGTGACAGTCAGGCCCGAGGCAATGTGGCAGAGAACCGTGTATTCCCGGTCGGAGAGGAGGGCATGCGGTGGGGATTCGATGCGGCCATCCATATGCTCGAAAATGAGATCGGCCAGTTCCGGATCCATGTGCCGACGGCCCGCAGCCACCTTGCGCATGCCCAGCAGCAACTGATCCAGGCCACAATCCTTGGTGAGATAGCCCCTGGCACCGGCCTTGATGAAACGGGTTGCCATCAATTGGTCCCGGTGCATGGTCAGAATCAGAATGGGCAGGTCCGGCCTGATTTTTTTGCACAGCGTGACAATTTCCAGGGCACTTTTGCCGGGCATGGAGATATCCAGCAGCAGCAGGTCCCATTCTCCCTGTTTGATGGTCGGCAAAACCTGGTCACCGTCATCCACTTCGCCAGTGACACAGAGATCGGTTTGATCGGCAAGAATTTTTTTGAGACCGGCCCGAAAGATGGAGTGGTCGTCTGCCAGCAGGATGCGTATCCGGCCACTTTTTGGTGTGTGGTTCATGATATTCTGACCTGACGAGAATCATGCAGGGGCAGGCTGGTGGTGATCTGGGTTCCGGATGCCGAGGTTTCCACATGGAGTTCACCGCCATTCTGGCACGCCCGCTCCTCCATGCCGCGCAGCCCCAGGGTGCGTTGCGGATTGGTCAGGATTGGCTCCGGAATGCCGCATCCGTTGTCGCGGATGGTGAGTTGTACCCAATCTTTGACCTGGGCCAGGCGTATGTGGACTTCGTTGGCCCGGGCATGTTTGCCGACATTGGTCAGGGACTCTTGCAGAATGCGAAAGAGAGCCATTTTTGCTCCATTTTCCAGGGTGATATCCACCGATGCCGGATCGACCAGGCAGGTGATGCCGCTGGCCTGCTCGAAGGTATGGGCCTGCCATTCCATGGCGGCCAGCAGGCCACATTCGTCCAGTATGGGTGGACGCAACATCAGGGCAAGATGGCGTGCCCTGACAATCGCCTCTTCAACCTGGCGCAGCAAAAGGGGCATTTCCGTATCCAGCAGTTCCTGATTCAAACGATTTTTCAGCAACCATTCGATGGTCATTTTCTGGTTGGCCAGGAGGTTGCCCATTTCGTCGTGGATCGCCTGGGCAATATGACGGCGCTCCTCTTCACGAACCTCGTTCAGATGACGATGCAGGGCACGCAAATCCGCCTGTGCCCTTTCCAGCGATGCCGTGCGTTCCTTCACAAGTTGGGCCAGATGATCACGATGGCGGCGCAGCTCTTCACGGGTCGTATACAGTTCCAGAAACACGCCAACCTTGGAGAGCAGAATGCGATCATCCACCGGTTTCGGGATATAATCGACCGCCCCAAGTGCGTAGCCGCGCAATTCATGGATATCCTCGGCCAGGGAGGCGGTCACGAAAATGATGGGTATGCTCCCGGTTTGTTCCGTTCCCCGCATGTATTCCGCCAGTTCAAAACCATCCATCCCCGGCATGTGGACATCGATGATCGCCAGGGCAAAAGAAGTGTGCATGCAGAGGGCCAGTGCCTCTTCACCAGAAGCAGCCCGGACCACGGCGGCGGCCACCCCTTTGAGCAGATGGTGCATGGCCAGAAGGTTGGCGGGTTGGTCATCGACCACCAGAATACGGGGCAGGTCGCTCATGTTCGAGATTCCGGGGTGAGGCTCTTGCGATAGATGCGTTCCTGTTGCGCAATCGGCAGAAAATGATCGGCAACATCAGAAAAATGGAGGGATTCGGATCCTCCCAGACACAGAAAACCGCCCCGTGTCAGGCTGTCATGAAACAGCCGCAGGGCACGTCGTTGCAGGGTGGCGTCAAAATAAATCAGGACGTTGCGGCACATCAGCAGATGGATTTCGGCAAAGACGCCATCAGTGACCAGGTTATGGTTGGAAAATACCATGTTGTCGCGCAGCCAGTCATGCATGCGAAACAGGCCGTGACCGGTGGTCAGATACTCGCCAAGTGAACCATGACCGCCGGCCTGACGATAATTATCTGCAAAAGGAGCCAGACGGTCCAGGTGATAAACCCCATCCCTGGCCTTGGCCAACACCTCATCGTCTATGTCGGTGGCATAAATGCGGGCATGTTTCAATAAATCTGCTTCATGGAGCAGGATGGCCAGGGAGTAGACTTCCTCACCCGTGGCGCACCCGGCGTGCCAGATGTTGATGAAAGGATAGGTTGCCAGGGTTGGCAAGACCCTGGTGCGCAAGGCGGCAAAACTCTCTGGATCACGAAACATTTCCGTTGTATTGACCGACAGGGCATGGACCAGGCGGGTCAGGAAAGTCCCCTGGTACAGCAGGTGTGGCACGATTTCGGAAATGTGGGCAAAGGTGCAGGATTCCAGGCAGTGCAGGATGCGTCGCCTGATCGCGGCCCGGTCATAGTGGCGAAAATCGTAGCCGTAGCGCAGAAACAGCGCTTCCAGCAACAGGTTGATTTCAATTTCCTGGATCTTTTCAGTTTCCATCATACACTCCCTGCTGAACAGATTACGGCATAAGAAGGTTCAAGAAAAGCAGATGTCGGCAGGAGATGATCTTGCATGCATGGTCCAGGCATGGTCCTGACCTGTCGGGTCGTCTGCTTGACGTGGATTTTCTGAACGGCTAGGATCCAACACGAGATGCAAGAGGTCACATTGTTGTCCTCTTTCTGGTGACTCTGCCATCTTTGTGATTCATCGGTTTCCATGCAGTGATTTCAGGCAAGGTGTTTTTGTGTATTTCAAGAATTGGAAAAGTCTGGAAGCGAAAAAGAAGAGGTTTTTATTTGCGACGGCTTTTTTAATTATTGTTCTTTATTCTTTTGGAGTTTATTTCAGTATATCCATACTTCGGGCCAATAAACTGGAAGCAGAGAAGATTCATTTGACCAGGATGAGTCAGGCCCTGGTCGAACCTGGCAAGACGCCACCCGACTTGTTGCCGGCAGAGGGAAATTTTACCACGGTCAAGGTGGGAACATATATTGATAACATTGAAAATTTGTCGATCCGGGATTCTGCCTGGAATGTTCAATTTTATATTTGGTTCAGTTGGACCGATTCCAGGGATATCAAGGACATCCAGGAGATGAAGGAAGCAAATGATGTCAAGGAAGTCAATGACGTCAAGGATACCAGGAGTTCGAAACGTTCCAAAACCTCCAAAAATAAAATTGCCGGAGAGACCAAGGAGACCAAAGAGACCAGGGAGATCAAGGAGACCAGAAAGACCAGAGAAATTCGAGATCTTGATCCTGGAAATAAATTTGTCATTGTTGATGGTATGATCATCAAAAAAGAATTAATGGAAGATTATTATGGTGACGATGGTGTTCGTTACCAGGAACTCCGTGTTTCCGCGAGAATATTTAAATTTTTTGACACAATGCGTGTTCCCGTGGAGGGGCATCTTCTGAACTTGTTCATCGAAGATGGAACCCGCGATGCTCATGTTTTACGTTATGTTCTGGATAAGGATTCGGATATCAGTTCTCGCGTCAAAATTCCCGGTTACAAAATTGTCAATAAGGGTTATGTTGTCAAACCGCATACTTATAAAACATCGTTTAGCCATCCAAAGAGGGCCGGTGTTGGCAAGGAGACACGCTCGCAATATGTGGTTGGAATCAAAATTCAGCGGAGCAATATCGGTGTTTATATTAAAATATTTATTTCCCTGTTTGCTTCCCTGCTTTTGGCACTTTCAAACTTTTTTGTCAGACCTTCCGATGTCAGTCCGCGTTTTTCCTTGCCATCCGCCGCTTTTTTTGGTGCGGTAACCAACTCCTATGTTGCCAATTCGATTTTACCGCCATCCGGCTCTTTCGGCCTGGTCGATCATATCGCTGTTTTTGGCATGGGCACCATTTTTCTGACCATTGCCCTGTCGCTGATGTCGAACCATTTTTATGTCACCAGAAATGATGTACCCATGGCCTATGTGCTGGACCGGACCATGTTTTTTCTGGTGTCGTGCTGCTGTTTGGCCACCAATGTGATTGTGCCATGGAGTGCCCTTGGGTAGGGGGAGTCCTGTTGCTGTGGAGCCGTATGGCATGCCTCTGACCATGTGATCGTGTCATGGGGTGCCCTTGGTAATTGTAAAAACTCTTTTTTTTGCGCAGATTTTCCGGTTCGAGAGTGCTGGTACGGGAAAAAAATTTGAAGACAGAATTGACTTTTATTTACCCTGTCTGGCATACTCCAAAGCCAGGGTTTGGGAGCATCCCGGGTTGGTTGAGACCGGACCGGTCTTTTATTCTCGTGATGTTTTGTCCCGATTCGTCATCACTCGTGATGAACGATGATACGGTACTCGTGATGATCGATGACACGGTCGTGGTCAACCGGATCTGAATGACCACGAGACGCAGTCATTCTGGGATCGCGGGAAGGGGGTTGGGGGAGAACAATGGTTGTCTGGGGATCCTGTTCTGGCAGGTTGTTGGTGCCAACCGTGCGCACGGCCTTCTTGGCGTTCTGTCTACTCCTGAGTGGA
>JADGCO010000100.1 GCA_015228935.1 Magnetococcales bacterium
AGGAGGAAGGGCACAGCCCTTCCTCCTGGACCTCCATCCCAGTTTTTCATTTGTTGTTTTTTTTTTGAAATTAACGAGTTATAAGACAGTCTCTCAGGAAAAAAGGCAAACTGGTCAGGATTTCAATCCAGGAATGGCAGCCGCAAATTTTCCCTGCATGGTTGTGATGATTGTGTCGGCCAGCCCCTGAATCGTCTCTTCGGTCAAGGTCCGGTCTTCGGCCTGAAAGATGACCTCGACCCCCAGGCTTTTGCGACCAGCCGGGAGGCGGTCGCCGGTATAGAGATCAAACAAGGTGACCGAACGGATCAAATCCGGAACACACTGACGAATGGCCTGCATCAGGTCATCGGCAGGCAATTGAACATTGACAATGAAGGCAAAATCGCGGGCCACCGACGGGAAACGGCTGATGCTGACGGAATGGGCGGAAGAGATGGGCTGTTGCAGCACACGTTCCAGGTCCAGCTCAAACAGAAACAGGGGCTGAGGAATGTCGAGTCGTTCCTGGAGGGCTGGATGCATCTCTCCCAGCCAACCGAGGGTGGTTTCCTGGAACACAATTTCCGCCTTGCGTCCGGGATGCAGGAAAGAGGGGCCACCCGGTCGGTACGTGGAATCTGACAGATCCAGACCGGCCAGCAGTGCGATCACATCCCCTTTGAGATCGAAAAAATCGCAGGAACGCGGCGGCGTATGCCAATTGCGTCCAGTGGCGGAACCGCACAACAGTCCGCCAATGCGCTCGGATTCGGTGACGCTGCCTGCGGCTCCCGGCTGAAAGATGCGCCCGATTTCACACAATCGCAAACGGGAGTGACCCCGGCTGAGATTGCGGCGCGCCGTTTCCACCAGACCCGGGGCCAGAAGAGTCCGCATGACGCCCTGTTCTTCGGAGATGGGATTGAGAAGCGGCAGCGGGGATTGCTCCGGGGTATAGAGTGCCAGTTGTGTGGCGCTGACAAAGGCAAAATTGATGGTTTCAAGGTAGCCAAGCCCCACCAGAATACGCCGGCTGCGTCCCATCAAGGTGGTCAGGGGGTCGGCGGCGGGGAGGGATATGGGTCCGGTCGGCAGACGCGCCGGGACACGGTCATAGCCATGCAGCCGGACAATCTCTTCGATGAGATCTTCTTCCCGACGCAGGTCATGTCGATAGCTGGGTGGTTGATAAAAAACGACAGAGTCGGTCGGGGCCGGGGTTGCCAGGGGTTCGGCACCTACCGGGGATGGATGGGGTTGAGAAGGTACCCAGGGTTGTTTCTGGTTGATCAGGGTCTCCAGGCGGGTCAGCATGTCATGGACATTTTTGGACGGCGACTCGCTGCCCAGCATGTCATGGACATTTTTGGACGGTGGCTCGCTGCCGGATTGAGTCGGGATGAGCTGGCACCCCAGGCGGGTCAGCATGTCATGGACATCCTTGGGTGGCAGGGTGATGCCGGCCAACTGCATGGCCCGTCCATGCCGGAAAGGAATAGGCGGGGGGGCGTGGCTGGTTCCGGCATTGACCAGAAAGCCGGGTCCGGCCCGACCCCCGGCCAGATCCAGAATCAGCCGGGTTGCCCGATCCAGGGCGGGACGAACCCCTTCCGGATCGACGCCGCGCTCGAAGCGGTAGCGGGAATCACTGAGAAGTCCCAGGGTCCGACCTGTGCGGGCCGTGCGCACGGGATCGAAACAGGCCGATTCCAAAAAGATGGCCGTGGTGGTGGCGACGACACCGCTCTCTTCTCCGCCCATGATTCCGGCCAGGGCCAACGGACGGCGGCTGTCGGCGATCAGGGTCATGCCCGGGGTCAGGGTGCGTTGCATGCCATCCAGGGTGGTGATGGTTTCGCTTTCCCAGGCACCGCGAACCACCAGGGGCGGTGCCAGACGCGCCAGATCAAAGGCATGCAGGGGTTGTCCCAGATCGAGCATGAGATAATTGGTGACATCGACAATATTGTTGATGGAACGCAGCCCGACGGCTTCCAGCCTCTGGCGCAACCAGACGGGGCTGGGGCCGATCCGCACGCCGGCAATGACCCGCCCTGCATACAGAGAGCAGGCAGCGCCGTCATCGATCCGCATGGTGATCGGATGGTTTTCTCCCACGCTGGCATCTTCGGTCAATTCAAAGTTTTGTTGGCGCACATGTCTGCCGGTCAGGGCTGCCAATTCGCGGGCAATACCACGCACGCTCAGGCAATCACCGCGATTCGGGGTCAAATCCACCTCGAACAGGTGATCATGACGTCCCAGAAGCGGCGCGATGGGTCCGCCTTCGGGGGCGGTTGGGGGCAGAATCAGGATTCCTTCGGCTGTGCTGGCCAGACCCAGTTCCGACAGGGAGCAGAGCATGCCTGCCGAAGATTGGCCACGGATCAAACTTTGGGCGATCTCCATGCCGTTGGGTAGACGGGCACCCACACGGGCGACCGCCACCTTGTCACCCGGACGATGGTTGGTTGCCCCGCATACCACCTGTATCTGTTCATTGCCAATTCGCACCTGACAGACAGTCAACCGTTCGGCGTTGGGGTGGGGATCCACAGCCGTGAGCAATCCCACCTGGACCTGCTCCAATCCCTGCCCCAGATCCAGGACTTTTCCCACTTCCAGACCGGCCAGGGTCAGGCGGGTGGCGACTTCCGCCGGGGACATGTCGATATCCAGATGTTCTTTCAACCAGCGATAGGTGAATTTCATGATGCAAGTCCAAAAAAAGAATGAAAGACTGGGAAGGGGGTCCAGGGGGAAGGGCTGCGCCCTTCCCCCTGGTGGGGTTTGGGGCGAAGCCCCAACAGAAATTTTTTTTCCATTTTTCCAGGCGAACCACACATCTCAAAGCGGACCAAAACAAACCAAAACAAACAACATTCTTCAGATGGTCGCATGATTTTGCAGAAAGCGCACATCGTTATCAAACAGGGTGCGCAGATCGTCGATGCGATATTTCAACATGGCCATGCGTTCCACGCCCACGCCGAAGGCGAATCCCGAATATTTTTCCCGGTCGATGCCCACATTTTTCAGCACGACAGGATGGATCATGCCGCATCCCAGGACTTCGATCCAGCCGGTTCCCTTGCAAACCCGGCAGCCGCGACTGTTGCAAAAGATGCATCCCATGTCCACTTCTGCGGAAGGTTCCGTAAAGGGGAAGAAGGAGGGGCGGAACCGGACCGGCAGATCCCGGGCAAAAAAGTGGCGCAGAAAGGCTTCCAGCAATCCTTTCAGGTGTCCGAAGCTGACGCCGTCATCGACCATGAATCCTTCCACCTGGTGAAACATGGGGGTATGGGTCAAATCCGAATCGCAACGATAGACCCGGCCCGGGGCAATGACCCGCATGGGGGGACGACGTCCTTCCATGAAGCGGATCTGGACCGGCGAGGTATGGGTGCGCAGGACCCGGCGTTGTCCATCCGGACCTGGGGGGAGGTAGAACGTATCGTGCATTTCCCGGGCTGGATGGTCGGCGGGAATGTTCAGGGCCCCGAAATTGTGCCAATCGGTTTCCACTTCCGGACCTGTGGCCGTGGTGAAACCCACGCCCCGAAAAAATTCGCCGATTTCGCTCATGGCCCGGGTGAGGGGATGCACCCCTCCGGCGGGATGTTCCCGTCCCGGGAGGGTGATGTCCACGGCTTCGCGTTGGAGCCTTGCTTCGAGTTCCTGGCGTTTCAGGAGTTCCAGCCGGGCTGCATGCGCAAGATTGAACTCTTCCTTGATCCGGTTGGCCAGATCGCCCAGGAGAGGTCGTTCGGCAGCGGGCACGGTGCCCAGGCCGCGCAACAATTGCGTCAACCCTCCCTTGCGACCCAGAAACCGGACCCGTACCTGGTCCAGATCGGTTGGATTGTTGGCCTGTGCCAGTTCGGTCAGGGCTGTCTTGCCGAGTTGTTCCAGTTGCTCACGCATGGTCTCTCCACCCCGAAAACAACAAAGGGTTCCCTGAGTCAGGAACCCTTTGGCAGGTCTCGGTGTCGTTTGGATCCAAACCGGGTGTGACTCTCCTTTCCGGATGGAAAGGGAAAAATGATTACCTAGAGCGCCGCCTTGGCGCTGGCCACCAGTTGGGCGAACCCGTCGGGCTGGGTGATGGCCAGATCGGCGAGTACCTTGCGATCCAGGGCGATTCCTGCCTTGTTCAGGCCATCCATGAAGCGGCTGTAGGAGAGTCCGAAGGCCCGGACGGCCGCATTGATGCGGATGATCCAGAGGCTGCGGAATTCCCGTTTGCGGACTTTGCGGTCGCGGTAGGCGTACTGCAACCCTTTGTCCACCTTTTGTTTGGCGATACGGATACAACTGCCATGGCGATCCCGATAGCCTTTGGCCAGTTTGAGTATACCTTTGCGGCGTTGGCGCGACTGCACACCTCGTTTGACACGTGGCATTCTTGAATCCTTTCAGCAAGTGTTGCGGGCTGCCCTCGGTGTCAGGTCGCCCGTCAATTCATTTCGACCCTGCATGCAACCCGGAAGGATGATCCGTTCCCGAACTCACCGCAAGGGGTGCTGACGATCCCGTTGCGACGCTTCATCTGTCCGGCGCTGCAAACCTGTTTCAGGTATACCTGAATTTTTCAGTAGTGGTTGGGCAGCATGCGGTGGACGGCTGCCATGTCCACATCGGCCACCATTCCTGAGAGGCGCATGTTCCGTTTTCGTTTCTGACTTTTCGAGGTCAGAATGTGTTGCTTGAACGCTTTGTTGCGCTTGAATTTTCCGGTACCGGTCAGCTTGAACCGTTTGGCCGCACCCCGGTGTGTTTTGATCTTGGGCATGTCATTATCCGTTGAACTGTTTGCGCTGCGATTTTATTTCTTTTTTGCCGGGGCCGTCGGGGCCACCACCATGGTCATCTGGCGTCCCATCAGACGCGGTCTTTGTTCCACCTTGGCCAAGTCATCCAGGGCGGTTTCCAGGCGTCCCAGGAGGGTCATGCCGAGTTCCTGGTGAGCCATTTCCCGACCCCGGAAACGCAGGGTGCATTTGACCTTGTTGCCCTGCTCCAGGAATTTGCGAATGCTGCGCAGTTTGACATCGTAATCATGGATGTCCGTGCCCGGCCGGAATTTGACTTCCTTGGTATCGATCCGGGTTTGATTTTTGCGGGCCTGGCGCTCACGAATCGCTTTCTGGTACTTGAACTTGGTGTAATCCATGATCTTGCAGACGGGGGGCCTTGCTTCCGGCGCCACTTCCACGAGATCAAGCCCGGCTTCGAAGGCGCGGTTCATGGCCTCCGTGCGGGTGACGATTCCGACCTGCTCCGAGTTTTCATCGATCAGGCGAACCTCCGGTACCCGTATCTGTTCATTGATGCGGGTGGTGTCGGTCAGTTGGGGTCCCCGATCCTTGACTGGCTGTTTGCTTATGGCTGTTCCCTCCGGAAAAATGGTGACCACCCCGGGTTTTTTGCACCCTGTTTCAGGCACAAGCGGGGTGAAACGGTACGGCACTTTTTTTGGATCTGCCGGCTTGTGGTATCGTCCCCGACAAAAACACCTGTTCCTGGCATTATGAAGAACCCGAGAGAATTGGACAACACCCCATACGCAGGTTTCCAGGTTCCGGTTTTCCATTCATGCGGCATCACCGTCCAGGTTATTTATCCATGTGGTGGTATCGGTCATGCGGCATCACCGGCCTGGCGGATGGCTTTGCAGATATCCTCGGCCAGGGCTTCGATTCTGGTTTGGGAGTCTCCTTCCAGCATGACGCGGATTTTGGGTTCGGTGCCGGATTTGCGCACGAGGAGGCGGCCATTGCCGGCGAGTTCCTGTTCCACCTGGGTCATGATTTTCTGGACTTGCGGATCGGCGAGGGGATCAGCTCCGGGCTGAAAGCGTACATTTTTCAGAATTTGCGGGACCAGGTGCATGTCGGCGGCAAGTTCCGAGAGGGGGCGCTGGCGGGTGACCATCAATTCCAGGACCTTGATGGCCGAGACCAGGCCATCGCCGGTGGAGTTGTGATCCAGGAAGATGACGTGACCCGATTGTTCGCCCCCGAGGTTGAATCCATGTTTGACCATGTGTTCGAGGACATAGCGGTCGCCCACCTGGGTGCGGATCATGTGCAGGCCGAGTCCGGTCAGGAAGCGTTCCAGGCCCAGATTGGACATGACCGTGGTGACGACGCCTCCTCCGCGCAGGGTTCCATTGCGGTGCATCTCCTGGGTACACATGGCCAGGAGGTGATCGCCGTCGAGAACCTTGCCGTTTTCGTCGCACACGACGAGCCGGTCGGCATCACCATCGAAGGCCACGCCGACGTCGGCGCGGACTTCCTGGACTTTTTCCTGGATTTTTTTGGGGTGGAGCGAGCCGTATCCGTCATTGATGTTGCGACCGTTGGGTTCGTTGCCAATGGCCACCACTTCGGCACCCAGTTCCCAGAAGACCGTCGGGGCCACTTTGTAGGAGGCACCATGGGCGCAGTCCACCACGACGCGCAGGCCATTCAGGCGCAAGGATTTGGGAAAGGTGTTTTTGCAAAATTCAATGTAACGACCCGGTGCATCCTCGATATTGAAAGCCTTGCCCAGATCTGCCGAGAGGGGAAGATGGGCGTCCAGATTTTCCTCGAACATGATGCGTTCAATTTCATGTTCTTTTTCATCCGGAAGTTTCATGCCATTGGCGTCAAAAAATTTGATGCCGTTGTCGTGAAACGGATTGTGGGAGGCAGAGATCATGATGCCGGCATCGGCGCGCAGGGCGCGGGTCAGGAAGGCGATGGCGGGTGTGGGGAGGGATCCGACATGCAGGCAGTTGATGCCCATGGAGGTAAGCCCGGCCCGCAGGCAGGACTCGAACATGTAACCCGACAGCCGGGTGTCCTTGCCGAGGATGACTCGTTTGGGGTGTGATCCATGCTTGAGGACCACACCCGCAGCCCGCCCCAGGCGCAACACGAGCTCCGGGGTCATGGGATGGGCATTGGCCAGGCCGCGAATGCCATCGGTACCGAATAATTTTTTGCTGACAGATTTTTCCGGGGAACTGCCCATGACGGGGACCGCCTCCTGACGGCAAGAGTCGAATTCCATTTCCTTCCATTCCAGGCATGGAACATGATGCAACTTGCGCAAAAAGTCAAACTCTTTGCTGCATCACCCCGGAGTGATCCTGCGGCAACGCCCCGAACATCACCTTTTTTCGCGGGCTTTCTGTTCATCGAGCATTTTTTGGGTTGCGTCGCGTTGTTGACGGAAATCCGAGAGTTTCGCCTCGTTGCCCTTCTTGGTGCCCAACACCTCCCCCATGGCAGACATGGTATCGAGGGTGGTTTGCATGGAGTCCGTCGCGCAGCCCGTCACGAACAGGGCGACGAGTAACAATGCCGAATATTTCATGATCTTTTCCTTTTGGTTACATCAGGTCCTCAACCTGACCGGGCCATATCCCGCGATCCTCCTCAGCCCGGACAGACCGGGCCGAAGAGGAAAGGTTTGGTGTGAGCAGTCGGGAGTCCGGGTACAGGATTCTATTGAAGTTCAATGGTTACACTGGCGCGTGAACCGGGACTTTTCCGGTCATGTGGCATGTTCGGATAAACGCAATAGGATCCGGGTGCCAACACTTTCCCTTTTGCCGAGGCATCATTGGGTGTACTGTAGTTTGCCACGGTGCCGCCACCTTTGCCCTGTGTAATCCAGAATCCGCCATTGCTGCCGCTGATTCCCACGATTGCAGACTGTTTGGCCAGAGTGACCGGGCTGCATTCGAGTTTGGCGTCTGTGCCACCACCACCTGCGGTCTGTGAACCGCTGATGCTGACGCCGCCCGCAATCGCCGCACCGGCAATTCCCAACAGTCCAAATACAACAGCCACCGTTCCCGTCCTGACGACTCCGTATTTACGCATACAGGCTCCCTTGAATGGAATATGAATACAGCATGGCCTTGAAGCAGACCATCGACGCCAAAAAAAAAGCCGCAGCAGGATATGTTTCCTGACAGCAACAAGTCAATTATATAATAAAATATAATGTTGTTTTTATTTCAATATATTATATTATAAAATATAATTTCATGATTTTGAAGAACTGACGCCCTGCAGGCCACTCTTTGTTTGTGTACCTTTCAAACCGGATCGGGAATCTGTCAAAGTCTGAACCATCAGCCTTGAAAAACTTGTATTTATCTGGCGTATGATGGTTTGATATACGGACTCTCCATGGTGCCGCTGTCAGCAATTTTCATAACCTTTGCTCTGCACAGCCTGAAGGGATACTTTGGGCAAGCCTTGTTTTCCTGAATCGGGTCACATCAAAAATCAAAAACTGCCGGTTTTTCCTCAGTCACAATCTTGCTCAAATCGGTCAGGTTGACGGTACGTCTGGCCAGGAGGATAGCGAGCTGTTTATAAAATTCCCGTCCAAATTTGGCATCTTCCTGACACAGTTCTTGCAATTTGTCGCCATCCACGGCAATAAAGCGGCTGGCTCCGGAACTGATGATTTCTGCCGAGGGGTTTGATTCCAGCAACCAACTGATCTCGCCAAAAATCTGGCTTTCGATGTGTTTGAAGGTGATATCCTTGGCCGTTGCGGTTTCGATGAATTTTTTGGCCACCACCACTTTTCCCTTGACCAGGAGTAGAATGCGATTGCTCCTTTCTTTGGGAAGCACGGATAAAACCCGCGCCCCATCCTTGAAATCCAGAATTTCACAAAATTTAGCCAATCTTTCCAGTTGGAGCGGTTCAAGCCCCTTGAAAAGGTCTTTATCTTGTAACGATGCGATGGGAACCATGTGTCTATTCCTTTCTGGTTTTATGAATTGTCCGTTATCGTTTCCCGGCCATGGATACTTATCGTATTCATCCGGCAATTGACCATGCAGAGGATGCTTCAGATTCGTAACTATTGTCAACCTGCACATTCATGTTGCACACTTGTTCCCGTATTCACGAATCTGCCCATGGACCGGATTTTTTCATGGTTCACGACCCTGCATTTCCCTGTTCGCAGACTCAATTGCGTTTCTGGCTTTTGGCACGTTTTTATCCACAGACTCGATTGCGTCCCTGACTTTTGGCCTGGTAGAGATGGGCGTCGGCGGCCTGGATCAGGCTTTCCCGGGTATGGGTGGATTCCTGACCGCTTTGGGCCATGCCCATGGAGGCGGTGATGGCAGGCAGGCGCGTCCCATCGGCCTGAAAAATGGATGTTTCCCGAATGGCCTGCAACAGGTGATTGGCGACGATTCTGGCATTTTCCAGGGTGGTTTCCGGCAACAACACGGCAAACTCCTCTCCACCAAAGCGGGCCACAAAATCCTGGGGGCGGACATGTTTTTCCAGGGTACGGGCCAGGGCGACCAGGGCGCAATCCCCGCCATGGTGTCCCTGGGTGTCGTTGTATTTTTTGAAGTGGTCCACATCAAGCATGATCAGGGTTGAGGATTTGATCTCACCCCTGGTTTCCCGTTCCAGAAACTGGTTCAGGGCCTCATCCAGCCAGCGCCGGTTGAATACTCCGGTCAATCCATCCACTCGGACTTCATGATGGAGTTGCATCACCTCTTGTCGTGCCTGGGAAATGAAGTCGTTGTTGGAACGTAACCATTGGGAGAGGAGGCGCAGCAGGTTGCGGCTCAGCTTGTCGATGGAATCCACCAGTGACCACATTTGTTCCCGGGAAAATGCCAATACGGTACCGTCACTCAGGGCCTGGACAAAAGCTGAAGGTCGCATATCGTCGATGATGGAAATTTCTCCCATGGAACTTCCTCGTTCCAGGGTGCGAATGGATGGGGTTTCCAGTATCTTGATATGAACCGAATATTTCCCGGAAAGGACAATATACCAGTTTCTGTTGACAACATGCGGCGACAGGAGAATTTCTCCGGCCTTGACCTCGCGGAGAGTACCCGTATTCAGGATTTCCTGGACCGTTTCCGGTTTCAGTCCCTGAAAAAGATCAATTTTTCCAAGCTCCTCATCGGAAAAATGACAGACACCATTTGGCGACATTTCCATTTTGCTTTCCTTGCAGAAAGTTTCAATAAATATCTAATTATGCAATCGTTTCAGGAGAAATTCTGGTGCAAAATCGGCCCCATTGGCCCAGGCGATGGTTCCCAGTTCCTGATCCACACGGACAGAGGCAAATGAAGTTTTATCTTTCAGGGGAACGAACATTTCTCCCCATAATTCCGATTCAAGTTCCACCATGCCGGATGCCCCATTGTCAAACTGCAGCCACAGCCGATAATCACCCAAATATTTGACATCCGTGATATGCAACATGGTGATCACTCCAGAGGATTTATATTGAGCGGAGGAAAATGGTCATTCCAATGCATGAATATCACGATTCCAAAGAATCTGCAAAAGACTGGCATGTCATGAAACTGCCTTTATTTTGGATATTTTTTCCCTGATCAAAAGCCAGGCAAAAATGGCATTGGTCACCAGATAACGTTTCCACATGCGACGCGGCTCTTGCAGGAGACGGAAGAGCCATTCGAAGCCGAGTTTTTGCAGCCACAAAGGGGCACGTCGGGTCACACCGGCCACGACATCGAAGCTTCCCCCCACACCCATCACAAACTTGACTCCCAGGGTTTTTTGCCAGCGATGGATAAATATCTCCTTTTTGGGTGACGAGATGGCCACGAAGAGCAGTTCTGCCCCTGAATTTTGGATGGCTTTCACGACGCCCACTTCGTCATGCCAGAAATAGCCATGTTGATATCCGGCCAGGGGAAGGCTGGGATGTTTTTCTCGCAGGACTGCCACAGTACGTTCTATCACCTCGGGGCGCGCCCCCAACAGGTATATTTTGCGGCCGGTGGTGGTGGCCTGAGCGACCAGGGCCAGAAACAGGTCGATACCGGCCACCCGTTCCGGAACGGGAATGCCCAGAAAACGCGCCCCCCACACCACGCCCATACCGTCCACATTGATGATATTGCACCCATTGACGGCGGATCGCAAACCGGGATTCGAGCGCATCTGCACGAGTTTGGCCACGTTGATCACCGCATGCTGGACAAAGGTGCCTTTGGCCAGGCGGCGTTCGATTTCCGCCAAAGTTTGGGCCATGGTCCAGGGGAAAAATTCGGATCCCAGCATTGTTGCTTTGTCGGGCAGTTCCATGAAAAGAGGTACTCCATGACGTGTATTCCATTGCGGGCAGGCAAAGGATTGAGGTGGATGGTTCAACTGGACTGTGCATGCTGGACTGGATCTGTGCCGTTGATTGCCTTTGCGGGCAGGCACAGGATTGAGGTGGACAGTTCCAGGGGACCATGCATGATACACCGGAATTGCACGGTGGTGGTGGGAACGAGACGATCATAGCCGGGAGAATACCAACCGGCGGGGGGATTTTGCTGACCGCGCAGCAACAGGGGAGGCGAAGCGGCAGCATCTCCCCGCAGTTCCAGGGCTGATCCGTTGCGTTCGGCACGTATTGTGCCATCTTCATGGAGGAATACCCGGCATTTGGGATGAAAATGCCAATGTTGTTCGACATGGTGGGTTCCGGAACCGTGCAGATGATCGATGATGGTCAGGCTGCCCTCCGCTTTCCGGAAGGTGACGTGGCGTCGATGCAGCACCGGGTCGGCCAGACGCTGATAGCCGTCATGACTCCCCACCCAATGTTGCCGGTGGGCGTCCTCCTCCCATACCTCGCAGAGTGCCCGCGCCTGGCGTTGCCACAAAAATGGTCCGCCGCTGACGGATTGTTCCTGATCATCGAGGCGCACGGTGTTGTGGGCGGCTGTTCCCCGGAACCAGTTTCGCCAGGGACCTGGACGGTGGTAACTGCCGGTGCCCGGATCCACGAGAAAGGGGAAACCGCCAATGGAAAGGTGCAACGCCAGGGCATCGGCATGGCCATGGGCAGCGATGGCAAGATAGCCCAGGGGACCGGCATCCAGAAAAAGACGAATTTCGCGTTCGGTGGCAAAATCGCGGCCCAACACGGCATGACCGGCCTCGGCAAAAAACCGGCGGATTGGTTCCGGATCCTGGGTGCGGATACCGGTCGGGTCCTGGGTGCGGATACCGGTCGGGTCCTGGGTGCGGATACCGGTCGGGTCCTGAATGCGGATACCGGTCGGGTCATGGGTTGCCATGGTTCCGGTTTGTTTGACGTCCGGTTTCTGATGCCGGGCCAGGTGATGGGTGGGCATGATTTCGGGCTGTTTCGCGCACCTTGCTGGTCGTTGCAACAATCCGGCAGCGAGGCGTAAAAATTCGCGGACGGGAGAGGCCTCGCCCTGCGGGTCCAGACGCAAAACCAGACCGTCGTCGGCATCACCGTATTCCGGCAGATGCCCCCCGGCATCCATGACGGCCACAACATGGTCCACCATGTCGGCGAGGCGTTGGTGGTAGGCGGCGGAAAATTCCTGGCCGATTATTTTTCCCGCCATGCCGGCCAAAAGCAGAAATGCGCCGGTAAACAGGTGGTAGTGAATGGCCTGTTCCCGATTGACCCCATCGGCTCCATTTTGCAGCAGACACTCCCGTTCCAATATCTTGTGGGACAGTTTCTGCCATCTGCCGACCTGCGGCCAACAGGGCCAGGTGCAGGTTGCGATCCACAATCCGGCTGCCTCTCCCACCAGGTGATTGTTGGCCGAGGAGTGGGCGGAAAATCGCCAGCGAATGAAATGCATGTGCGCATGAATGGCTGCAAGCCAAGCCTGTCGCAGTCGTTCCCCCGCTGCGCCGGCGAACAAGGGGGCCTCCCAGCCTCCCAACAGATGCCAGACCGCACTCCAGTTGATCAGGCGAATTCCGGCTTCCAGGGGACTTTGCCAATTGGGACCACGACCGGGCGGGCATTGGTCAAGCCATCCCTGCAACTGCCGGCGGAAGCCTTCCAGCCAGAGGGGATTTCGGGTCAGGCTCCAGGCCTGGGCCACGGGCAGCCACTGCACATGCCGATTCAACTCCCAGACATATTTGATATCCTTGTGGGGTGTTTTTGGTTGGGTTGGGGTTTGGGTGGGTTTTTCGTCCGGCCAATGGGCATCGGCATGCCAGACTGCGGCGGCATGCAGGCGCGGATCGACATTCCATGCGGGTTCCGGGCCGACCCCGGCCTGGGCGAGACCCAGCAGGGGAAATGTCCCTTCCAGGGTGCGGGTGGCAGCGGTCAGAAGCCCTGTCGGGTCAACAGCCTGGGAAATTTGCAGCCAGGCGGGTGTGCGCGTTTTCCGGGGTGGTGGGGGGTGGGAACCGGGAAGGAGCCGGTAATGCCCGGCCCATCGCACGATCATTTCTTGCAGGCGATGTCCCATTTCGGCCAGGGTCATGGCCTGCAAGCGCCGCCAATACCAGCCGAGGGGGTGCATCATAAAAGAGTCACCTGGCAAAGTCTTTCATGCCAATATTGATTTCGATGTTTGAAAACGGCCACCGTTCGACATTCAAGTCCAATATTCAAGGCCAACATTTGGATTTGTCATTCGAGTATTTCATGAATGGGAACCTGGGCGATACCCAGACCATGATAGATGGCCCCGAGTTGCTGCACAATTTTTTCCGGGGCATGTTGCGCGGCCCGTTTTTGGCCGGCCTGTCCCATTTGTTGTGCCAGGAGAGGATTGTCCAGCAGTTCGGCAAGGGCAGAGGTCAGGGCGGGAATGTTTTCCGGTGGTATCATGCGGCCCTCCAGACCATCGGTCAGCAGATCGGGAACTCCGCCGACCCGGCTGGCCACCACGGGTATGCCCTCCGCCATGGCTTCCAGAATGGAGATGGGGACGCCCTCCATGTGGGAGGGGAGGACGAAAATTCCGGCCTGGGCCAATAGTCGGGCTTTTTCTGTTCCGGCGACCCAGCCGGGCAGATGGCTTTGATCGGCCATGCCGGCGGTTTGCAGGGCGGTCAGGACACCTTGCCGGTCTCCAGCCCCGGCCAGTATCAGACGCAAGTGGGGAAACCGGTGCCTGAGAGGTGCGACGGCCCGGATCAGATCGTATACCCCTTTTTGTGGTTCCAATCGTCCCAGAAACAGCAGGGTTGCCGGTTCCCGGACAACGTTTTCGACGGATACGCCGGGCGGAGTTGGATTGGGCACCACCACCACCCGGGCGGTGGGGGCGATTTCCTGAATGCGGGTCACCCAGCTTTCCGACAGGGCGACCACCTGCTGGCATTGTTCCAGGAGGGTGGTGATGGCCTGGCGGGTTTTGCCGGGAGACTCCTGATACCAATCGGCAAATCCGCCACCATGCAGATGATAGAGAACCGGCACTCCCCGCGCCAATGCCATCCGGATCAGCAGCGATTTGCGACGGAAGGAGGCGCGGGAGGCACCCAATACGTGCAGCAGGGCCACGTTCTCGGTTGCCAGCATGCGCCGGAATCTCCAGATGGCGACCACAAAAACCAGCAATTTTTTCAGTTTGTGGCCATCCTTGTGGGTAGGCAGAAACAGGATTGGCCACTGGTCAAAAAGCCCGGCCTCCTGCCAGATGCGGACCACGGCAGCCACGCCCCCTTGTTGATCGGGGGCGGTTCCTGCCATGACGATATGGCCTTGTGGCATCAGAAAAAACTCCAAAAAAACGTATCAAAACAGGAAACGTTTGAAAAACTGGGATGGAGGTCCAGGAGGAAGGGCTGTGCCCTTCCTCC